>JAUXXK010000106.1 GCA_030681145.1 Methanobacteriaceae archaeon
AGCAGATTACAGGCCACCTATAAAACGTGGGGACATTATATATGCCCTTAATAGTAATCCGGACGTTATTGTGATTATTGACGGCGTATTCCATCAAGAACCTGCCGTTTCCCATCGCGAAATACTTGAGGCCATTAAAAGAGGAGTTAAAGTAGTGGGCGCATCAAGTATGGGTGCTTTAAGAGCATCAGAACTGGATGATATGGGGATGATAGGCATAGGTTATGTCTATAAACAATACAAAAGTGGATCTGTAGAATCAGATGATGACGTGGCAGTAATATTAAATCCAAAAACATACCAGCAACTTTCAGACTCATTAATAAGTATCAATTACAATTTAAAAAAAGCCCATGATCACGGGATTTTATCAGAATCAGAGCTCCTTATAATGCGTGATGTGTCCAAATCTATTTATTATCCAAAAAGAAGCTATGAAAAGATTTTTAAAGATTCTAATTTGGATGAAAAAATAATTGATTCTCTTAAAAAGTTTATTATTGAACATGGCTGTGATGTAAAAAGAAATGACGCCATTGAAGTTTTAAATTATGTTAAAACTAATTTTTAGAAAATTAAATATTTATTAATTATGATATGATATTGATTTATAATTAAAAATTTATAATTCTGCAAATTTAATAAAAGATATGGTGTTTTCCCATGCAAATGGTAAAAAAAATAGAGGAAGTCAAAAAAGAAATTGAAAATAAAAAAATAATCATTGCATTTTCTGGAGGTGCAGACAGTACATTTTTAGCAAAAATTGCCTCCGAAGTAAATGGAGACTTTCTTTTAGTCACTATTGATAACGGAATGCTGGCCAAAGATTGTATTAATAATGTTAAAAAAATCGCGAATGAAATGGGAATTAAACATCAAATTATTAATGAAAATTTCATAGAAGATCCTGCTTTCAAAGAAAATACTTCAAATCGATGTTTTATTTGTAAAAATAAAATGTATAAAAAGCTAGAAGAGATAGCAAAAAAAGAAAGTTTTCCAGACATAGCTGATGGAACCAATATAAGTGATTTACTTGAAGATCGACCAGGAATAATGGTTAATTATCAAAAAAATATTATAAGCCCTCTTGTTAAAGCAGGAATAAGGCGAGAAGATGTTTTAGAATATTTAAAAGAACATGAAATTAATTATTCCAATAATACCACTTGTATGGCTACCAGAATAGCCACAGGCGAAGAAATAACGAACAAAAAAATAAACCAGATTTCCTATGCCGAATCACTGGTAAAAAATCTCTCAAAGAATAACATAGTTCGGGTTAGAGCACAAGATGGTTTAGCACGTATTGAAGTGATGAATATTGAACCTCTTTTAAATTCAAATATTTTAAAGCATCTTGATGCTGAACTAAAGGCCGTGGGTTTTGAAAAGGTTGCTCTGGATATTGGAAGTTCAAGTAAAGAAAAAAATGATCTAGTTGTTTACAAACCATGCAAGGATGAAAAAAATAAAATAATGTTTGAAACAACACTCCCCTATGAAATTGATATTAAAAATACTTGTAGTCAACTGCAAAATTTGGGGAAATTAAAGTGTTCAGAAGCAATGGGTATTGCAATGTGCGAAATTGATGGTCAAAATATTACTGTTTTTAAAAATGGTAAAATATTTGCACGTAAAGTTCAAGGCAAGGATGATGCCGAAAAACTTTTAATTAAAGTTTTACCTCGAATTAGGAGAATTATATAAGTTTTATGCAATTTAATCAATATAGATATATAATAAATTTGAATGAAAATTGAGAATAATTGACAATTGATTAACAATCAATGATGTTAATTGATTACATCGGTTCAAGGAAATAATAGAAAAAGAGAATATTAACTCCAATTATAGTGTCTTTCTCACATTTTCTTCCATCTTTCTTCTAAAGCTGGTTAACCTAGAAAGGGAACCCCTATCATCCGGGCCTTCCAGAACCAAAAAATCCCCAATCAATTCCACTTCTGTTTGATCTGCGTAAATTTCATTAAATGATATAGTAATTAAGGAAGATTCTTCCAATAAGTCATTTGTTTCTAGCAAATAATCAATTAAAATTTCATTATGGGGAAAAACATCATAGATAGCAATTTTTATCACATTATCCAGTAATTCCATGAAGGTTTCCATTGCTGGGAACCCTTGCCACCAACAGTAGGCCCATAGAAGTTTTAACTGAATGTCTCTAATAGAAACTTCACCCTGGTTTTTAGCAGCTATTTTTAATACACCTTGGGAAGCTGTGATTCTTAAAGTTATCTCGTTTCCCATATTAATCAGTTAAAGCCTTAATTAGATCAGTAGCCCGTACCAATCCAACTAAATCTCCTTCTACATTGGTAACTGGTAACTGTTCTATGTTTTTTTGTTTCATTTTCAGCGCACATTCTGTAACAGAGGTTCTTGATGTGGCAGTAACCACTTCCGTATTAGCAACATCTTTAACTTCCTTATCAGAAAATTTAAGATGGTTTTTAATGACATAAAGCACACTTGTACTATCCCATGACCATTTATCTCCTTCAGTACCCACAGAAGTATTGTGAACTGTTTTTTCAGATACAACTTCGCTTTCATTTAAGAAATCGGTTTCAGTCAGTACTCCAGATAATTTACCATCTTTATTTACTGAAAGAAGCACCTTTAAGTTAAAAAATCTCATAATCTCAAATGCAACATTTAAAGGAGTTTTTTCCCACGTAGTAGGAATAGTTCTAAGCATATATTTTTTTACAGGATCTTTAATTTCAATCTGAGATATAGCATGTGCTATTAAATCATAAGCTGTAATTATGCCTACCAGTTCATTATTTTCTACAACTGGAACCCTTCTTATTTTATTGTCCACGATTTTTAAAGCTACTTCCCTAACATCTTCATCGGGGTGAGTAGTGACAGGATTCCGAGACATCATTAGCGCTATTTGTTCTTCATCAGGATTTCCAACCAGATCAGAACGAGTTATAATACCCACAAGTTCTTTGGTTCCATCTTTAACTACAGGAACTCCAGATACATTTTTTTCCCTCATGAGACTCATTGCATTGTGACGATTACCTGGAACTTTTACATAGTGAATCTCATCAGACATAATGTCTTTTACTAGCATCATTACACCAACTAACAGTTTATTAAATTTGGATTATATAAAATCAATTAATATTTATTAATGAACAACTAGAACCGGGCATATTGCAGATCGTACCACCTTTTCAGCTACGCTTCCCAGGAGGAACCTATCAAGTCCATGCTTTCCAGAAGTTCCAATTACCACCAAATCTACTTTTTCTTCTTTGATTACGCCTAAAGTTACATCTGCAGGAGATCCTTCCTCAATTTTTAAAGTAATCTTAATATTGGGATCCTCTTCTTTGAGTACATCACCTATATTTTCCAGAGATTTATGGGCTTCTTCCTGGAGCATTTCTTTAATACGGACAATAACATCATCTAATGGAAGTCCAACTAATGAAGAAGTATCTGTGACACTTAAAGCGATTATTTCGGCTCCGCTTTCTTTAGCAATCCACATAGCATGTTTTGCAGCCTTATTAGAATATTCAGAACCATCGGTAGGTAGTAAAATTTTTTTATACATTAAACTCACCTCATATATACTATCTTACCTTTTCTAATTAGATATATTATATTTTTCGATTCAGTTCTATTTATAATCGAAAGCCATGGATTTTTAGATAACTTATTTACAACCATGATATCCGCAACAGAACCCTCCTGTATAATTCCTATGTTCTGCCCCATTATGGTGGAAAAATTAGTTGTGGCCATTTTTAAAATTTCTAGGGGAGATAAATATTCTTTAGAAAATCCTCTAGCCATTTTAAGGGCATAATCCATCTCACGGAACATATTAGGAGAATTAAACATTAAATTATCTGTTCCCAAAAGAAGGTTTAAGTTATTTGATACCATGTTCTTTAGTGGTGGAATTCCCACAGAAAGGATGCCATTGGAACGGGGGCAACATACCACAGAAGCATTACTGGAATATATTAACCCTATATCTTTTTTTTGAGGATAAGTGAGGTGTACTAATAATTTAAATCCGCTTTTGATGGCCCTTTCCACTTCACTTTTACCTGTTTTATCTAATGATTCTTTTTGAACTTTTTCATGCTCGGCCACATGAATAGAAGCTATTTTTTCTTTTTTTGCGCATTCTTCGGTTATTATCCCGGCGGTTTGATCTGTTATCTCTCCAAAACCACTAGGCGCTATACCGTCACAATATTTTAAAAGATTTTTAACAGCGCTTCTGGTTTCTTTCTCTTCAGCATCCGGATTAAACATTATAGGATCTCTTCCTAGCACAATCTTGTTAATAGGTATATCCTTGGATGCATTTTGCAATAGTTTTACGCCTTCCACACCACCTTCCCGATAATCTATAAATGTAGTGGTCCCAGTATCAAGCATTTCCCACATAGAAATTTTCATGAATTCTATTAAATCAGAAGAAGAAGTTTCCGAGAGTATTTGGTGTTTTAATCCATTAGGAGGTTTTACTATTTCATCAATATTTTTTCCATCACCCACATCCATGGCAACCGAATCTCCAATATGAGTATGAGAGTTTATTAAAGAAGGCAGTACAATTGAACCACTGGCATCTATTTTATTTTTGCATAAAACCTTTTTTTTGGTGATTTCCTGAATATGATCATCTTCGATAATCAGATTAACCTTTTCAGGTTTTAAATCTCTTCCTCTGAGTACCATGCCATTCTCTATTACCAGCATATAATTTCCTCATAAAATCATTATGAAAACAAATAAAAGCATTTTCTGCAGAATACATGAATAATGTTCTAGGTAATACTTGATTTTTAAATGGTTATAATTAATTTAAATAAAAAAAAGCCAATATCTTTCAAAAAAAATTAGAATCTTCTAATATTATTCGATTCTTTCTTTTCAGATATTTTATTATAGTAGTCCACTTTTGCCTTTCCCTTGCGGTACTTGAATTTAGTTATTTTGACCGTTTTGTAGGAACCTTTTTTAAGAGATTTCACATAAACCTGCCTATACCTCTTACTAGAATATTTACCATTCCATATTCTTACATGGAAGCCTTTAGAATCCGCAGTGCCCATATTCTTAATTTTAACATATCTATTAGTTCCAGACTTTTTAGTAGAGACTATATAAAGATCTGGTTTTGGATTACCAACTTTAACAGTCCGATAGTTAGTTCCAGTTTTTCCATACGAGTCTTTCGCAGCCAGTGTGACTTTGTAAAATCCTTCTCTATAAAAAGTATGATTTACAACAGCACCTTTGCCAAAATTTCCATCGCCAAAATTCCAATCAAGCGATTTTACAGTGTCATTATAATCCTGGTCAAAAGATTTTGAGGTGAAAGTAGTTCTAGACTTAACGGCAGGATTAGATGATGATACTGTAAATTTAGCCACAGGAGCTCTGTTTTGAATACTTACAGTTTTATACGCCGTTGAAGTTTGATTTTTGTTATTGGTTACTTTGTGCATAACCTTATAATTTCCAAATGAGGTATAGTTATGATAAAAATTTTTAGGAGAATCAAATTCTAGCATTTTACTGCCATCGCCCAAGTCCCAAGTATATTTTACTATAGTTCCCACTACATCACAAGAGTAATCTGTAAATTTAACAGTTTGACCAATATAACTTTGAGCGGCAGTAAATGCGGAAACCAATAAGTTATTTCTATCACCATTGTACCATGCTTCGGCTGCTATCGGATTATAAGCAGTAACTTGAGAAACAGAAGGAAATTTATAGCCTCCGTTACCTATAAAAGCAGCATCATGGTCAGAACTGTATCTTACATTGGTACCTTGATAATATTTATTATACTTAATTTTTTCTCCATCAAAAACTTTATTATTGGCATCTTCAAAATTTGTGGCTCCTTTTAAAAAAGAGTTGATTATGCCACCACCATAATAAGCAGATGCATAATAATTGACCCCGCTTCCAAACATTCTGGCAAAATTATAAACAGTTTCGACAGGATTGGCTACTAAATAATTTCCAACATGACCCGTGGAAAAACAAGCATGATATAAAAAAGCAGCGCTGTTATTTTTTAATGGGGCCTTGAATAAAGCTCCATTCCAGCCTTGTCTCATTTTATCCCCAATACCCCAAATATATTCATTTCCAGAATAATCATTGGATCTAGCATATCCTACTAGAGAAAATGGTGGTTTGGCATATCCTCCCCTACCATTGTAATTTGTACCATAGTATCCACCATGGCCAATGTAAATTACTGCATCGGCATTGTACATAGCTTTTAAAATATTTTTGGAAGTGGCTTGTTTTCCATATAATTCTACCAGTTTATTTCCAGTATATCCCTTGGCTTTAAGTTTAGCAGCTATTGCTTTGGCATCAGTAAGATAGTTACTTGGCAGATCAGAACTTGGAGACCCAATAATAACAATATGGGCTTGAGCAGTCTGTACAGTGACCAAGCTATAAGTTAAAATAGAAAATAAGACGGTTAATGCAAGTAAAATGCTTTTTAATTGTTTTGATTTTCCATTCATAATAATCCTACATAATAATTATAATTTATATATGGTTATAAAAATTTTTTTAATACAATACTATATTTAAAAAACACTATTAATAAATATATGTTTAACTATTTTGAATTATTAATTTTAATGATTATTAATTAATTCGCAGATAGAAAAAAAATGGAAAAAATAAATAATTAGGAACTATGGTATTCATTAAGTGACCGAACCGTGATTTTACCGTCTTTTACTTCCCCAATTGCATTTAAAGCTGCCCGAGCCCCGGCCAAAGTAGTCACATAAGGTATTCCCAATTCAATAGCCATTCTCCTTATTAAATAACCATCATCAGCAGACTGTTTTCCAGAAGGTGTATTTATTATCAGGCCAATCTCTTTATTTCTAATTGAATCTCGTATATTGGGAGATCCTTGACTTACTTTTCTTATTATTTCAATATCTGCCACATCTTTAACAGCACGAGCAGTTCCCTTAGTTGCAACTAAATCAAATCCAAGTTCATCAGCTTT
>JAUXXK010000107.1 GCA_030681145.1 Methanobacteriaceae archaeon
GAATGGTTAAGGAATTGAAATATTCGTAAATAAGTTTTTAATAGGGTTTATCTATAATAATAGCTCTCAATAGAATTATACATTTTAATAGGGTTTTTACTTCAATAAATACCCCCCATAATAAGGATATATCATACTAAATACAATTATAATCAAATAAAATTTAATTAATAATAATGAGTTTATTATAATGAGTTTTGTGGCCACTTTTTTTAAATTAGATAATAAATATAAATTACTGGTTATTCAGGCCTTAATTTTACTTTGGATGATCCGTTTAATCTTATGGGTCTTTTCATTCAGTACTGTTAAGAATATCTGTGGAAAATTGTCAATATCATCTGGTAATCAGGAAGTTCCTTTAAGCCGAGTTACTTGGGCAGTTCAGGTTATGAGTCGGTTTACTCCAAAAGCAACCTGTCTGGTCCGGGCTCTGGCTGGTCAGATATTACTGGAAAGGTATGGTTATACATCTAGTATAAAGATTGGTGTATCTAAAAGTAAAGATGAATTTGAGGCCCATGCCTGGTTAGAATATGACTGTAATATTGTTCTAGGTGAATCTGAGACGGATTATATTCCTATTTTGGATATGGGAAAAGAATAATGTTAATATTTTATTTAAAATCCCTATAAAATAAAATAAAAAAACTTCAATTAAACCTATCTCCAAACCACACACCATATAAAATTATTTTAATATATAAAAAAAAATCAGCACTTATAATATAAATTCAAAATCATATTTTAATATCTAAATGATATTAAAAACTAATTTTTACTCATTATAACCATTATTACACCTTAAAAAGAATCAGGTGGCCTTTTTTTCTGGATATAGTAAAATATATTAGAGTTAGATAATATATTAAATCATTAATATGGAAGTTACTCTATGAATGGGCAGTACTCTGCATTAGGAATTATTTTATTGTTGTTTGGCGTGGGAGCTCTATCTCTGGCCTTTCGCGGTTATCGTAGACCATTTACCCGTTTCCATTCTTATTTTCTATTTTTAACATTAGGTGTATTTTTCTGGTATCTGGGATCAGGCATGGCACTATTAAGTTTAGATGCTATTAACAAGATTATGTGGACACAGATAACTTATATTGGTAACACATCTGTAGCTGCTTTCTGGTTTCTTTTTGTCATGAGTTTTACTAAATATGTTAAGTATTTTAAACCACTAGTAGTGGGACTTCTATTAGTAACCCCATTATTTATTACCATTATGGCCTTAACCAATGCCTGGCACGGCCTTATATGGCCCAGCGTCACACCTGTTTCTAATACTCCAGGATCACTTCTCATATATGAACAAGGACCCCTATTTTATCTTAATATCATATACAGTTACAGCCTATTATTAATTGGAACACTAATTTTAAGCAAGGAAATGAAAACAGTAGATAAAAAAAATAAACAAAAATTTTATATATTAATTTTAAGTGGATTGATACCCTTAATTTTTAGTTTAATATATGCTTCTGGATTATTCCCAGTTCCTGGTTTGGACATAACCCCCTTTGGTTTAATTTTTTCAATAGTACTATTATTTTTAGGGGTTTTCCGCTATAATTTACTAGATATTAACAAAATAGCCCATGAATTTCTCCTGCATAATATTAAAAGTGGAGTACTGATATTTGATAATAATCATAAGTTGTTAGAAGTTAATCCAGCCGCAAGTATGATAGATATAACTGATGATGATTTGGGTAATGATGTTAATGATGTTTTAAAGAATTTACCATCCCTTAAATCATATTACCATAATCCGAGTGGTGATAATGAAGTTTTTTTAAAGGACTATGATTTATGGCTTGAACTAAAAATTACTGAAATCTCTAATCACTATGATGACCATATAGGTCGTTTATTCCGATTCGCAGATATTACTTCACGTAAAAAAACTGAAGATGCTTTAAAACTAGTTGAACATAAAAGCAGGACTATCTTGGAGGCCATACCCGATAGTATGTTCATAATAAGAAGAGATGGAACCTTTGTTGATTATAAAACACACACCGGAGACCTTCTAGCAATTTCTCCTGAGAAAATTGTGGGAAGCAATATCTCTAATCTGGGACTGACCCCATATTATTTAGAATTAGTCAGGAGCAAGATTAAAAGTGCTATTGATAAATCTGTTCGAGAAGAATTTGAATATGAAATAGAGATAAAAGGAGAAATTAATTATTATGAGGCTCGTTTAATAAAATTAAATTCTTACGAAGTGCTGGCAATTATTCGTAATATAAATGAAATGAAAGGAATCCAGAAATCACTCCGGGAATCAGAATCACTCTACCGGACCATATTTGAAAATACCGGTGTTCCCAGCGCAATATTTAATAAAGAAGGTTTTTTTACATTAGTAAATCATAAAATGGTGGAATTTTTACATAGTTCTAAGGAAGAACTGGAGTTTAAAAAGAAATGGATGGAAATCGCCCACCCTGATGATCTGCCCCGTATGATTAGATATAATCAAATACGTCAAAAAAATCCCCAAGAAGCCCTTAATATCTATGAATCCAGATTAATTGATAATAATGGAGAAGTACATCAGACCCATATCGTGGTGGACCACATTCCATTTTTAGATGAATATGTGGTTTCAGTGTTGGATATCACTCCATTAAAAGAGGCCCAGAAAAAACTAGAAGAGAGTGAAAAGAAGTACCGGGGAATATTTGAAAATGTGCAAGATGTAATCTACCAGGCAGATAATGAGGGGAATATAATCGATATCAGTCCATCTATCAACCGTTACACTGGATTTGATAGGGAAAAAATGATTGGTTCCAATATTTCTTCATGGTATCAACATCCAGAGGACCGCGTAGAATTATTAAATAAATTGAAAGAAAAAGGCGAAGTAACCTATTATGAGGTCCAACTAAAAAATGATTTAAATGAAAAGTTTTATGTTTCTATAAACGCACACCTGCGACATAATAAAAAGGGAGAAATTATAGGTGTGGAAGGATCTCTGCGGGATATAAGTAAACAAAAAAGAATTGAAAAAGAAATCGAGTATCGTTTAGAACTAGAAAGCCTATTAATGGATATCTCCAAGAATTTCATCAACAAAAAACCAGAAATGGTGGATGACGCAATTAATGAAGCATTGCAAAGAATTGGTGAATTCATGAAAGTAGATAGAAGCTACCTGTTCCAATTAAACCCTAATGGTGATCTTTTAAGTAACACCCATGAATGGTGTGCACCCGGTATAAAACCTCAGATTGATAATCTACAGAATCTAGAAAAACCTTTTTTTGACTGGAGCATGAAAAAACTTAAAAGCAAGGGGCAAATCCATATTAAATCCTCAAAAAACATACCAGATACAGCTAAATTTGAAAGAAAATTATTATTATCTAAAGATACACAATCTATGACTGCCGTGGCCCTAAAGATTCATGGAAAAGTCATTGGCTATGTTGGTTTTGATACGGTTAAAAAGGAGAGGAAGTGGAATAAAGAAAATATTGACCTTTTAATTATGATGGGGGAAATATTCACCAACCTACTGGAGAAAAGATACACTGAAGAGGATATACAAAAATCCCTGAAAGAAAAAGAAGTACTACTACGGGAGATACACCACCGGGTAAAAAATAATATGCAGATAATATCATCTCTATTGAATCTCCAGGTCAATTATGAAGAAGAAGAAAAAATTCAACAAGTTTTAAAGGAGAGTCAGGGGCGTATAAAATCCATGGCAATAGTCCATGAGAAACTGTACCAGTCCACCAGTTTAAGTGAGATAAACTTTGGAAGCTACCTGCAGCAATTAATTAAAGACATATATTTCAGCTATGGAATATCAGCCGAAAAAATAATACCCGTGCTGAAGGCCGAAGATATCAATATCAACCTGGATACAGCCATACCACTGGGTTTAATTGTCAATGAACTCATAACCAACTCCATTAAATACGCATTTAAGGGTCGGGATAATGGTACTTTGGAGATTACTTTTCAGGAAATTGATGATGGCTTAATCTTAAAGGTAAGTGATGATGGTGTGGGTTTGGGCCCAGATGTGGATATAGAAAGTTCTAAGACATTAGGATTGAAGTTGGTTAAAAATTTGGCCATACAGTTAGATGCTGATTTAAAGATTGGTAGGGATAAGGGGACTAGTTTTATTTTTAAGTTTAGAGAAATAGGTCATAATGATAGGATTTAATGATTTATTTTATTTTTAGACTTCTTAAAGTTAGAAATAAAATACTCTTAATAAGAATTATGTGATGTTAATATCGAATATGAAAAACTTGGTAATAATAGGAAAAACATTAATAATCAAGGATGATGTTGATTTAAAAATAAATATCCTAAATAAATAGTGGCCAAATACACTCCACACTTATAAGGAATTGATTTTCCAGGAAATGCACTACGGGGTACCAGTATAATTGAAATATAAATTAAAGAATGTACTGGTAAATACTATAAATAGTTAAAATAAATTGTATAATATAAACCTAATAATCAAGTATAATCTTAAATATAAACTAATACTTTTTTAAGGTAGAATTAATTTAAAAATATCCTAATAACAGTGAACAGAATGAGCGCCATAACTGGAATATTCATGAGAAATGGAAAGGATGTAGATCCAGAACTCATGAAGAAAATGAATGAAAAATTATCTCATAGAGGCCCAGATGGATCTGCCATTTGGTGTGATGGCCCCTTGGGATTAGGCCACCAGATGTTGTGGACAACTCAAGAATCTTTACATGAAAAACTGCCTTTAGAAGAAAATAATCTGGTGATTACTGCAGATGCTCGTATTGATAATAGGGATGAACTATCTAAAGAATTAGGCCTTAGAGATGAGGAAGATGTTTCAGATAGTTATTTTATTTTGAAATCATATGAGATGTGGGGAGATGATTGTCCAGATAAGTTACTGGGGGACTTTGCCTTTGCCATCTGGGATAAAAAGGAAGAGAAGTTATTCTGTGCACGGGACCATATGGGAGTTAAACCTTTTTACTATTACCTTGATGATGATATGTTTGTTTTTGGGACTGAGATTAAGGCCTTGTTTTGTGTGGATGGTGTTCCTAGGGAAATTAATGAT
>JAUXXK010000115.1 GCA_030681145.1 Methanobacteriaceae archaeon
GGCAGATCCCACAAATACTCCATTTACCTTGAAATTCACAGTTTTCCCTTCAATAGGTGAATTGTCGTCTTTTTTGGTCAATGTGGCACTCAAAATTACCTCATCGCCCTGATTACCAGCTACATTTAATACAGCTATTTCGGTATCGAATTGTCTTACCAGAATGTTAAAGTCAGTCTGGGAAAATTGATAAATATCATCCCCGGCAAACCATGCCAATACATTATAACGGCATTCATCTGGCCCACTAAAAGGACATTTAGGTAGGCCGCCGACAATAATATATTCTGCCCAACCATCTGCATCGGTGATGGCGCTGGCACATACACTTTGCGGATTATTGATATCTACATTGGTAACCCAACAGAAATTAATTGTTTTACCTTCCAGCGGTGTTCCTTCTTCATCAGTTAAGCGTGCACGTAAAGGAATGTCTGTCTTTGGACAAACTCTTACATAATCTCCAACTAATATAGTGGGAGTCCCTTCTGCTTTAACACAATTGGAACTACTTAATGCAAGTATTCCTGCAGGAGTGTATACAAAGTGCCAGTAGCCTTTATAACCCTGAGGACAGTTACTCAAATCTGATTTTTCTCTTCCTTGTTTTCCCCAGTCAACTGTAGTACAATCTTTCAAGGTTAAAGTGGCATTTGTAGCATTGGCTGGTGGTCCTTCCACATCAAAGTGGAGTACCGGTGAAGGGCTATCCCTCTTGTTAACGCAGATTTGAGTTTGTGGATCGTCATTGAATTCTACACATAATTGTTCTTCACATGGATTGTCATTGGCACTCACTGCACCCATCATCAAAAGGGCAAGTATGAAAGTTGCGGTTATTACAATTGCTTGTTTTTTTATATTTTTCACCTCCTTTATGCCTTTTAATATGACCAATCATGCAAGTCTAATAACTAATAATTAGTCTTGCTATGTAATTATATGGACATCATAGAATATTAATTTTATCCCAATGTATGAAAATAATCATAAATCTAATTAAAAAATAAGCATAAACAAAATATTTTTAAAAAAAAAACAATAGTAAGCAAGATGAATTCTTTTAAAAAAAAAATCAAAAGCTATTATTAATAGTTTTAGCTTCATTCCATGCGTTATAATATTTTTCTTTGACCATGCATAAATTATAAATGTTTTCATTGGTCTGGGTTTTATAAATTCTTTTAAAACCAGTTAATTTACTCTCTAAGTCTTCTGTTTCTAAGTGTATTTCACCAATAATCAGATCTATTTTTTCCATTAACCCTTCTTTAATCAAACTATCCATTATTTTAGACTCAGCACCTTCAGTATCTATTTTCAATACAATATTTGATTTAATATTATCTTTGTCGATGATATCGGAGATAATTTTTCCTGATTCTTTTACCTGTGCTTTTTTCGTGTCCATTAGTTCTTGTTGGGAAACACTTTCCGATTGTGTCTTGGCAAATTCAGTATTAGTTGTTGTTATTCCATCGTATCCGGGTATATAAAATAAGTCTATTTCATCGTCTTTATCAAATAGGCCAAAGTTAAAAGGATTTATTTTAGGATTTAATTTTGGATTAAGTTTGAAATTTTCTAATGCTAGGTTATATGTATGGGGATCGATTTCAAATCCATAAACTGCACGACATGTATCGAAGTTGGCAAATTTTAGGGATGCATAGCCTCTGTTCATTCCTATATCAAATACAATAAAATCTTTAAATGTGTATAAATGGGGTACGGAATATTCATTTCTTGCAAAAACAGAGTCTATTGTCCAAAACCGGTTGTTTGTAAAAAATTTAATCCCATCCTTAGTTTCTAGGAGTATCTTATTTTCACTTGGAGAAAAAGCTAAAAGATTGATATTGTTATTATAACACATTTTAAAAAAAGTATCGGTATCCATTGATTTAAACAAGTGTTCTTCACCATTAAAAAAATAA
>JAUXXK010000116.1 GCA_030681145.1 Methanobacteriaceae archaeon
TTCATTAATTAATAAATTTTTTTGAGACACTACTTTAACTTTTGTTAGTGTTACTTAGTAATATACAGTATAAGATATAAGAATTATTTAAAACTAGTTAATATAAATTATTCTTAATAATAATGATTATTTAACAATCGAATATTTCTATTATATATTATTCTTGACCGGATTAATTTTGTTATTGGGGTGTAATTATGCTTGAAAAGTTAAAAAAAAGTTTGGAAGAGTCTCCTATTATTAAAAAAGAAGATTACAATTATTTTGTCCATCCTGTGACTGATGGGATACCTTTAACTCAACCAGGAGTTCTCAAAGAAATAGCTGTGGCTATTAAAAATAATTTTAGTACTGAGGTGGATAAAATAGTATGTGTGGAAGCCATGGGGATCCATTTGGCCACTGCATTGTCGCTTGAAACAGATATCCCATTTGTAGTAATTAGAAAAAGATCTTATGGTCTCCCTGGCGAGTTTGCAGTACATCAAACTACTGGCTACAGTCAAGGAGAATTATATATCAATGGTATAAATTCGGGAGATTCAGTGCTACTTATTGATGATGTGGTTAGCACGGGGGGCACTATGATATCTATTTTAAAGGCCCTTAAAGAAATGAATGTTGAAATAAAAGAAGTTGTGGCAGTTATTGAAAAAGGAGGAGGGAAGAAAATAGTAGAAAAAGAAACTGGGATTTCATTACGTTCTTTAATCAAAGTGGATATTTTGAACGGTCAGGTAGTTGCTAGGCCAATTTTATAAGTTATTAATTATCATATTAATATTAAATTGCTCAAATTATCATAATATAATATTACATCAAACATGGGTAGAATTATCATGTCTATGTATAATCTGGACTTAAAAAAAGTTATAAAACAAATTAGGGATATGGATGCCAAGTTAGTAGGTTTACAATTCCCAGATGGCCTAAAAATACAAGCATCAAAAGTGGCCCAACAGATAGAATCAGAAACTGGGGCAACAGCTATTATTTCTGCCGATCCTTGTTTTGGAGCATGCGATCTCTCTGATAGAAAAATGACTAATTCAGTGGATATTTTGATTCATTATGGTCACACGGCTCTCCCAATAGCATATCATGTACCTGTAATGTTTATTGAAGCTTATTCGCAGGTAGAGGTAAATGAATCTCTTCAAAAATCTTTGGAACTTCTTAAAAAATATCATAAAATTGCTTTGGCCACTACCACTCAGCATTTACACCTTTTAGATGAAATAAAACAGTTTTTAGAAGACAATGGTAAAAAAGTGGTGGTTGAATCAGGTAACAGTACAAGAACAGGCCAAGTATTGGGCTGCAATTTTTCTTCTATTAAAAATCTGGATGCAGAAGCTTATCTTTACTTGGGAAGTGGCAACTTCCATCCTTTAGGAATTAAATTATTTACACATCTTCCGGTAGTTATTGCAGATCCTTATCGAGGAGAGGCTAGAAATATCGATAAATTTGCTGATAGAATTCTTCGCATTAGATTTGCCAGAATTACAAAATCGAGGGAAGCAAAAAAATGGGGTATATTAATCTCTTCTAAAGAAGGACAGTATCGTATGGATTTAGCTCGCAAAATAAAACAAAATCTAGAAAAAGAAGGCAAAAAAGCCTTTTTAATCATGATGGATAATATTTCTCCCGATTTATTGCTTCCTTTTATGGAATTAGAGGCTTTTGTAGTAACTGCTTGCCCTAGAATTGCTATAGATGATTCTCAAATATATAAAAAACCACTTTTAACTCCTCAGGAACTTGAAATAGTAATGGATAAAAGAAAATGGGAGGATTATCAACTTGATGAGATATTTTTCGGGGATACTTATTAACTATCATGGATCGTATTTTAATAGCATTAATAAATTTAATTTTCTTAGCCAGCAATGGTTTTTTAGACTTACTTATTATTCACTCTCAAAAATATAAAAATTTAAGGACTAACAACAACTCATATATAATAGAATACTGAATATTATTAGTATTCTAAAATGCTTTTCATATATTATAACTTATTCATAAATTACATAAAAACCATTTTTCAGATCACTATTTTATAGTCAGAGGTGAAGGGATGAAAGCTAAATCTGGAGATTTTGTTTTGCCAGGAGATTTTCTGGGAGTTAGTGAGGAATTTGTTCCTGCAGAAGGGGCATATGATGATGATGGAGATATAAAAGCCATGGTAGTAGGAATGGTTTCCAGGGATGATAAAAATAAAAGGATATTTGTGGTTCCTGAAGCTGGTTCTCCTCCCATATTGAAAAAAAATACAACCATTTTGGGACAGATAATGGAAGTCAGAGGCCAAAGAGCATTAGTTAAAATACATGCTATTAAGGATAATCCCCGAAAACTTGTAGTTTCTTTTGTAGGTGGAATACATGTATCACAAGCCCAAAAAGGATATTTGGCTAAATTAACAGATGCTTTCCATATTGGGGATATCATTGAGGCTAGAATTACCAAAGTGGTTGGCCTAGATAATATTGACTTGAAGACATCTCAGAAAGATCTAGGTGTGGTAAAAGCCATGTGTACTCGTTGCAGACATTTTATGGATCAAACTGATAAAAACGAAGTAACATGTCCTAATTGCGATCAAAAAGAGAAAAGAAAAATATCAATGAATTATCAGGTATAAATAATTTAACTATATTCTTTTATTATTCTTTTATCGAATTTAATACTTAATTTAAAAATAAAACATTTTGAGGTATAACATGGAAATTATTACTAGTAAACGATATGAACTGGAAATTCTTTTAGAGGGAGAAACTCATACAGTATGTAATGCTATAAGAAGAATTCTAATGGAAGATGAAAATGTAAAATCAACGGCTTATGTCATTGAACATCCTATTGTGGGTGAACCTAAATTATATGTAAAAGCTAAAAGCCCTAAAAAATCTCTTAAAACTGCTGTTGGAATACTAAAAGAAAGATGTGATGAATTTAAAGGACTTATAGAATCCATTGAATAGTTAAATTAATCTTAAATTATTTAAAATATAATTTTATTAAATATTTTTTTTATTTATCTTTTAGTATGATTAATGGGTTTGGATGAAAAATTCTCATGAAAAATAAGAAATTTAGAATAATTAAATCTGAAATCCGCATTTTAGGAATTGATGATGCTCCTTTTAGTCCCCATAAACATGAAAAAGTCAGAATAATAGGGGCAATATTTAGAGGAGGGCTCTGTTTAGATGGGGTTATGACTACATATATGGAAGTTGATGGTATAGATTCAACTGATCAAATAATTAAAATGGTTAATGATTCTCGACATCTGGGTCAATTAAGAGTCATAATGCTTGATGGAATCACTTTCGGCGGATTTAATGTGGCCAATATTCCAGAAATCTTTGAAAAAACAGGAATCCCTATTATAGTAATTATGCGGAAGTTTCCAAATTTTCTTAAGATTAAAAAAGCACTTCAAAATTTTCATGATTGGGAAGAAAGATGGAACAAGATTAAAATAGCAGGTAAAGTTCATCAGGTTAATGAACCAGCACAAATATTTATTCAAATTCATGGAATAGATTTAGAGGATGCAATGGAAATAGTCAAAATTTCCACCAAGCGCAGTAAGATACCTGAACCCATCAGAACAGCACATATAATTGCTGCGGGAGTAGAAACTGGCGAATCTAAAGGAAATGCTTAATTATTAACAATTTAATAGATGAATTATACTTTTAGAAATAATCATATATTAGGTTAAATAATATGAAAAAATATATTGGTTAACATTATGGACAATTTACCTAAAACTCCTCTTTTAACAGCAGATACCATTATTATGGATTCTGATGACAGAATAATTTTAATAAAAAGAAAAAATAATCCCTATAAAGATCATTGGGCTCTTCCGGGCGGCTTTGTTGAATGCGGAGAGACTCTTGAGCAGGCGGCAACAAGAGAAGCAAAAGAAGAAACAGGATTAAAAGTTGAAATTATAACTATGGTTGGTGTATATTCCAATCCCCAAAGAGATCCCAGGGGACATGTGGTCACTGTAGCATTTTTGGCTCGCCCAACTTTTGGTATTTTAAAACCTAGCAGTGATGCTAAAGATGCTTCAAAATTTACTCAAGAAGAAATTAAAGACCTAAAATTATCTTTTGATCATGAAAATATATTAAATGATGCTATTTCTATCAAATACAAAATAAAATTTAATAAAACTAAATCAGAAATTATATAAATTATGTTTAAAAAAGATTAGTAGATATTAATAAAATATATTAAAAAATAAAAACTATTAATATAAATCATATTTTAATAAATCAATATATTATACAATTTAAAAAATCTTATAATGTTCAAATAAGTTTATCAGATAAAAATTATCACTTTTAATAAATAACTAATTTAATCAATTGCGCATATTAAGGAGGATTAAAAATGGAATTTTGCCCTAAATGTGGAGCTATAATGTTTCCCAAGGACGATGGTTTCCAGTGTAAATGTGGTCACCAGAAAAAGATCACTAACGAACTGGCTAATCAGTATGCGGTATCTGAAAAAATAGATACTAAAGACACGGTTATATTTACTGGGGAAGATATAAGGACTTTACCCACTACTCGATCAATTTGCCCAAAGTGTGGCAATAAAGAAGCTTTTTGGTGGCTTCAACAGACTCGAAGAGCGGATGAATCTGAAACTCGCTTTTTAAGGTGTACTTCATGTAAACATACTAGGCGTGAATATGATTAATATTTGAGGAAGTTTAAGATGAAAGAAAATAAATCTTCTGAAAAACCATCTGAAGATACCAAAAAAATTTCATTTATTTTAAAATCAGTTAAAGATGTTTTTAAAAAACTAGATCCAAAAATAAAAACATCTAAAAATGAAAACATTTCTGAAAACGATAATAATAATTCTAAAAAAGCATCTCCAGAGAAAAAAAGTGAACTGCCATCTGATTCTGAAAAACCATCTTCAAATATATCTGCTAGATTAAACCAAGTTAAAACCTTTATCAAAGAAGATAGGCAGAAAATTATATTAATTTGTGGGTTATTATTAGCCGCGATTTTTATAATCACAGGTATTTCTCTGCTTTTTGGAACTTCTGATAAAGTTTCAGATAATGTTGTATTTGGAGAACGATCTGTAACTTCTGCTTTTTTAATTATAATAGGTTTACTAATCATTGCTGGAATTTATGCTCCTAAAATCATTGGGAAAACATCTTTTGATAATATTTACCAGGAAATGAAAGGAGTTGAAGAAGATTCTTCTAAAAAAAAGGAAGATATTCATTCAGATAATGATCACGAAATAGAAAAAAATGAATAAAAAGATAGAATAAATATAGAATTCAGAAAAACATCATCATATGATATAATGTTTAAAATATTATCTCATTTTATCATGATGATTTATAAGCATAAGTATTAATATTATACGTAGATATTGATTATTATACATCTATTTAATGCATTAATGTATCAGTGAACTTCACTTAGTTCGCTTTTAATATTTATATGGATATTAGATGGAGGATGAAAATGTTTAAAGCAGAATTAAGCGACCCTAATATACTGAAAACCAGTTTCGATGCAATTTCTTCCATTGTAGACGAAGTGCAAATACAGACTGATAGTCAAGGTTTTCGTCTGGATGCCCTGGATCGTAGTCACATCACATTCGTTCATTTAGAACTAAAAGCTAGCCTTTTTGATGAATACGTTTGTGACGAACCTGAGAAAATAAATGTGGATACAGAAGAACTTATGAAGGTTTTAAAACGATCTAAAAGTGATGATAGAGTTTACATGTCACTCGATGAGGGTAATTTTATTATAACCTTTGAAGGAGAAGCTAAAAGAAGATTCAAAATCAGGCTGATAGATATTGAATATGAAGCACCAAGTCCTCCTAACCTAGAATATCCTACAGAATTTGAGGTTCCATTTAGCTTGCTTAAAGATTCTATTCAGGATATTGATATTTTTTCAGATAAAATAGCCATGAGTGTGGATGGAGATAGATTTGCAGCATCTGCTGAGGGTGAATTTGGAGATGCCAATATTGAATATTTGCATGGTGAAAAGATTGGGACTAATGCTCGCTCGGTATTTTCATTGGAAAAAATTAAGGAAATGCTCAAAGCTGATAAATTTTCTGATGTTGCTACAATAAATCTGGGTGATGACATGCCATTAAATCTTAAACTCAGAATGGTTTCTGAAGAAGGAGAACTGAGTTTTTTATTGGCACCTAGGATTGAAGCAGAAGATTAATAATCTTTTTTATAAAATTTCATTTTTGAATTGATAAGTGTATACTCAAGCGAGGAATAGGGTTGGACGAGTTTTTCCAGAAACTAAGGAAAATACAGAAGAAAGAGCGTAACGAAAGTGGACTGGCTCGGGTCGGTGATGACTTTTACAAGCGCGTGCATCGATATCTTGAAGATTTAATGGATAATCTGGGAACTGATCCATTTGCAAATGAACAGTACCTTTTAAGGGATACTCAAAGAATAGCTACTGAAATTTGTGAAAGGAGAGAACATAAAATTACTGATAGTGCGGTAATGAATATTCAAAGGTCTTACCACTTGTTTAAGGGAAAACCCCAATTTGATTTTCAAGATACAACTCCTTTAAATCTCACGCCCGAAGAGGAACAGTTCTATTTTTCATTAATAGATACTTTAAGAGGATACAGAGATAAAATAATACCCTCTATTGAAATTTTCGAGGAAAATTTAATTAACAGCGACAAACCGATAGGAAATAATCCGGAAGATAAAATAAATTCAAAGAATAATCCTCTAAATTCGGAAAAAAAAGATCAAAAAAATGAAGCTGAAATTTATTCTCTTTCCAATAATGGCCCTATAGGAAAGAATGAAAATATTCATTTTAGTGATGAAAATGAAATTCCAGATGATTTAAAGAATATTATTGCTCACGAGGAATTTAATGAATCTCCAGCGTTCAATACTCCCATTAAACCAGAAAATCTTTCGAAGAAGAATAAAAATTCAGAAAAAAGAAGCATTGATTTAAAAACATTGATGATATTTGAACAAATGCCTTCTATTATGGGAGTGGATAAGAAGGTTTATGGTCCTTTTTACCCACAAGATGTAATTAAAATGCCTGAAATTAATGCCCATATTTTTATAAAAGCCAGAAAAGGACGATTTATCAAATTTGATTGATATCTAATTACTATTGCTTAATTTGAGTTACTCATAATAAATTAGATTCTAGGAATATTGTCTTTTTTGAAATTTTCATTCAAAATGATTTTCATGTTTCTACTATCCAAACATATAAATAGAGATTAAAATTATAAACACATAATATATCTTTCTATCCCCTGATAGGGGCTAGCAATTTTATGGAATTCAGATCAAATATTTATTATAATATTTATGATGTGGATTATTTTTACAATAGAGGTGATTATTATGAAGATGCCTAAAGAAAGGAGAACTTACTGCCCGAGCTGTAAGAAACATACTGTTCATGAAGTATTTGAATCAAAAAGAAGGAAAGCTAGTGAGTTAAAATGGGGACAAAGACAGTTCCGAAGAGTCACCGCTGGTTACAGAGGTTATCCTAGACCCCTTCCGTCTGGAAACAAACCCATAAAAAAACTGGACTTGAGACTCAAGTGTAAAGAATGCGGTAAAGCCCACATTCAAAAAAAGTCCTTTAGAAATGGAAAAATAGAGTTTGTAGCCTAGAGGTGTTATAAATGGCAGTAATTCAAAACACAAAAGGCAACTTTTTGCGGGTAAAATGTATGGATTGTGGAAATCAGCAGGTCGTATTTGACCGTGCAGCTTCTGTGGTTCAGTGCATCATCTGTGGTAAAACCCTGGTTAAACCAAAGGGTGGAAAATCTCAGATTACATCCCAGATTGTTGAAGTTTTAGATTAATTTTTTTTTAAACTATTTTTAATTTTATTTTAGGATTTTAGGTGTTTTTCATGGTAAGAAGAAAAAATCAATGGCCTGATGAAGGTGAATTAGTAGTGGGAACTGTACATAAAGTTTTAAACTACGGAGCCTTTGCTAGCCTGGAGGAATACCAAGGCAAAGAGGCATTTATTCACATCTCCGAGGTTTCCTCTGGTTGGGTAAAAAATATTAGGGATCACGTCAGAGAAAATCAGAAAATTGTTGCTCGTGTATTGCGGGTTAATCCTAGAAAAGGGCATGTTGACGTATCTATGAAGCGGATACGGGAAGATCAGCGGACCAAAAAAATTCAGTCTTGGAAAATTGAACAAAAGGCTGAAAAGTTTTTGGAGCTCGGTGCTAAGTCCATGGACAAGGATCTGGACACGGCTTATAATGAAGTTGGATACTTAATGATCGAACGATTTGGGGATATATATGGTGCATTTGAGGCTTCTGCAGAAGAAGGAGAAACTGCTTTAACTGATGAGGGCGTAAGTGAAGAATGGGCATCAGCCATAACAAAAATCGCCAAGAAAAATATTACACCTCCGGAAGTTCAAATTACAGGTTATATTGATATTAAGTCATATGCACCAAATGGTGTGGAAATCATTAAAAAAGCCCTCAAATCAGCTGAAGGAGATAATATAGTTATTCAATGTGTAGGAGCTCCTCGATACAGGTTAATTGTCAAATCTGCTGATTATATTCAGGCTGAAAAAGATTTAAAAGAAGCTGCTGATCGATGCATAGAAATGGTTGAAGCGTCTGAAGGAGAAGGAACATTCCGTCGTGAACTTGAATAAAAAATTATTTTCAGATAATTAGTGGTGATTAATTTCTATGAAAATGAAAATGAAACGGTGCAAATCATGTGGTGAATATACACTTAAAGATAAGTGTCCATATTGTGAAGGGGATTTAGGTGTAATTTACCCTGCAAAATATTCTCCAGAGGATAAGTACGGAAAATATCGTAGAATACTTAAAAAACAAATGCAGAACAAAGCCTAGGAAATCTGAATCTTTAGGTTTGTATTGGCCTTGAAATTTAATAAAAATTTTTAGAATCTTAAAATTCTAAATTTATTCTTTCTAATCTTAAAATGAGGGATACAATGAAAAAAACCATTATAAACGTTTTAGAAGAGGTGGAGTTAAAACAGCCTATTTTCATTGAAGCTCTTCCTGGAATTGGCCATGTTGGGAAATTGGTAGCAGATCACATAATAGAAGAGTTAGGTGCAGTAAAACTGGCTGAGATTTATTCACCGTCATTTCCTCCACAAGTACTTGTTGATGAAGATGGCATTATTGAAACCATGAAAAATGAATTTTACTACCTAAAATCCGCAGGAGATGATGAAAGAGATTATATTTTCCTTGTAGGGAATACCCAAGGACTTTCTCCTGAAGGCCAGTACGAAATTTGCGGGCTAATCTTGGATATTGTAGAAAAATATGGTGCTAAAGAAATATATACTTTGGGCGGTCTTGCAACTGGACAACCTGTAGAAAAATCCAAAGTATACGGAGCAGCAACCAATAAAGATCTGGCAAAAAAATTGGAAGAGCATGAAGTAATTCTTAGATCCGCGGATGGTGGAATCATAGGTGCATCTGGCCTTCTTTTGGGAATGGGATCTCTTCGAGGGATGGAGGGTGTCTGTTTAATGGGTGAAACACCAGGTTATTTCATTGATGCAGAAGCAGCTAAGGCATTGCTTATGACCCTAGTTTCTCTTTTGAATCTGGAAGTTGATACGGAACGACTTGAGGAAAGAGCTCGTGAAACTAGACAAATGATATCTAAAGCGCAGCAAATGGAACAGGAAATGATGAATCGGGCATCTGTTCCTCCGGGCGAGGAAGACCTTAGATATATTGGTTAAATTTTATTTTATATATTTTTTTTAAATTTTTGTGAGTACATGTAATATTTTTTATTTTTATAATTTTATTTAATTAAATATCATCTAATTATATATAGAAAAATCATCTAAGATTCTTATATGATAATTAGTGCGGATTTGCATATTCATAGTTGTTTTTCCAGAGCAACATCCAATAACATGGTTATTGATGCTATAGCTCCTCAAGCAAAATTTAAAGGACTTCGTTTGGTTGGTACTGGAGATGCATTGCATCCTGGTTGGTTGAAAATTATTGAAGATAGCACAACTTTTTCTGGGAATGGGATTTATTCCCATAAAGACTGTGATTTTATTCTAACGGCTGAAGTGGAAGATAATAAACGGGTACACCATTTAATGGCTTTACCTTCTATAGAGATTGCTCATGAGATTAGGAAAAAGATTGTTTCTACAGATAAGGAAAAAGAAGGCCGACCTAGGGTTAGAATGGGTGGGGCTGAAATAATGGATATTGTACATGAATATGATGGATTAATTGGCCCTGCTCATGCTTTTACTCCATGGACAAGTATGTATAAAGCTTATGATAGTTATATGGATTGCTATGGAAAAAAACCTGACTTTTTGGAACTGGGTCTTTCTGCAGATACAGACATGGCAGATAAAATAAAAGAACTGGAGGATATCCCGTTTTTGACAAATTCTGATGCTCATTCACCATGGCCACATCGTTTAGGAAGGGAATTCACTGAAATAGAAATGGAAGATGTGTCTTTCACTTCTTTAAAGTCAGCTTTAAAAAAGAAAAAGATAAAAGCTAATTATGGTTTTGATCCTCGCTTAGGAAAGTACCACTTAACAGCATGTACGCGTTGTTATAAATCATTTGATCCTGAAAAAGCTCGCAATAGTAAAATGAGATGTTCTTGCGGGGGAATTATTAAAAAAGGTGCTGATTATCGAATATCTGAAATAGCCTCTTGGAAAAAACCTCATCATCCTTATCATAGGCCACCATACATCCATATTATGCCTTTAGCAGATATAATATCATTAACTTATTCTAAAGGTGTTACAACCAAATTTGTACAAGGAATATGGGAAAATCTGGTTAATAATTTGGGAAGTGAAATTGATGTCATGATACGTGTTCCGTTGGATGATATAAAAGAAATATCTCCTGATATGGCATTTGCACTGAATGCTTTTCGTGAAAAAACTCTCATTTTAGTTCCGGGGGGTGGTGGAAAGTATGGTGAGATTAAATTCCCAGAAAATAGTTTGGATACTTATATGTAATTTTAAAATTAGAATTTAACATTAAAAAATTATTGCCCATTTGAAAATTTAGATATTATTTACATAAGGCTATGGAAACATAGGGATCAAAGATTTAAAATAATCAGTTTATTCTAAATATCTCTTGAATTTTATAGATACCTTTAACCTAAGATAGGATAATTAAACTTCCTTTAATATAAATAACTCTAAAATAGTTTAATTTGATGTTAATATAGTTGTAGCATATTAATTTTCTATATGAATATAGACGGACCCGCCGGGATTTGAACCCGGGACCCTCAGATTAGGAGTCTGATGCCCTATCCTGGCTAGGCTACGGGCCCTTAATATTATAAATATGTTTTTTTAATACTTATTATGAAGCAATGCTTAATGTATAACTGTTTTATTTGAAATTAAAAATTAAAAAACTAGTTATTTCTAAAAAAAGTTTTATTAACGGACCCGCCGGGATTTGAACCCGGGACCTTCGGATTAGAAGTCCGACGCCCTATCCAACTAGGCTACGGGCCCATATGAAAATGATAAAAAGATGTTAGATTGTTTTAGTATATAAAGCTGCGGTTTTAATAATCTCGGCAAAAAATATTTTTAATTATTTACATATATATTGGGGAATCTGCTTCATTTTGAACTGTTTCAGCTAATTTTTTGAGTCTAGACTCAATTTCCTGAGCTTCTTTTAATAATGGTTCGGAATCAATTGATATATCTAGCATTTTATTTAATACATCAATCACATTTGCAGCAGCCCGAGGATCAGGATAAGGATTTAATATTTCTGCAAATAAACAAGAAGCTGGAATATTCTTAGATGCACACTGTGTAAGTAAAGTTCCAGACAAACCGTTTATGTTTCCAAATGGT
>JAUXXK010000117.1 GCA_030681145.1 Methanobacteriaceae archaeon
ACTAATGAGCACGTTAATCTCCTGGCCACCCTCACAGGGGCATTTCTGGGAATTATACTGGTTTAAGCACTTTACTTAGAGTTGATAACATGAAAGGGATAATAATGATAATTGATGGGATGGCAGATCGTCCTTTAAAAGAATTGGAAAATAAAACTCCACTAGAAGCAGCTAAAACCCCCAACATGGATAAAATGGCAAAAATAGGTATTAATGGAATTATGGATCCAATAAAACCCGGAATCCGAGCAGGGAGTGATACATCACACATATCAATTTTAGGTTACGACCCTTACAAAGTTTATACCGGCCGAGGACCATTTGAAGCTGCAGGTGTTGGAATAGAAATAATTTCTGGGGATATAGCATTCCGTTGTAATTTTTCAACAGTTAATGATGATGGATTAATAATAGACCGTAGAGCTGGACGAATAAGAGAAAAAACAGAACAACTTGCTTCCAGTCTTAATTCTATCCAGTTAAATGGATTTGAAGATGTGGAAATTATATTTAAAGAATCAACTGGCCACCGTGCAGTTTTAGTGCTTAGAGGGAATGGTTTATCAGACAAGGTAAGTGATGCAGACCCTAAACATGAAGGAAAACCTTCAAAAAAAGTTAAAGCATTAGATGGATCAATTGAAGCTAAAAAAACGGCCTCTGTTCTTAACGAAGTAGTCAAAGAATCTTACCAGCTTTTAAAAGATCACCCCATTAATTTAGAACGGATTGAAAAAGGAGAACCTCCTGCAAATATAATTCTTCCTCGAGGTGCAGGAGCTGTGCCTGATGTTCTGCCTTTCAATCAAAAATATGGCCTTAAATCTGCATGTATAGCTGAAACTGGCCTTATAATGGGTATTGCAAAAATGGCTAATATGGACATTATAGAAGTTAAAGGAGCCACTGGAGGAGTGGATACCGATCTTGAAAGCATAACTAACAGCATTATTGAAAACGCGTATAATTATGATTTTCTCTTAATCAATATAGATGGAGCCGATGAAGCTGGGCACGATGGAAATCTCAAAGAAAAGGTAGAATTCATCGAAAAAGTAGATAA
>JAUXXK010000123.1 GCA_030681145.1 Methanobacteriaceae archaeon
TAACATTTAAAAATTATAATCTGTTTAAAGAGGCATTTAATGGAACATTCTAAAGAAACTGAGACCCAGTTATTTTCAGCTATAACCTACATTTCACTTTTTGGCCTGACTGCTATCAGTCTAATAATATTAAACTTGCAGATTAACATTAGATTAATCCAAATACTGGCCGGAATTCTTTTAATTATGGTTACAGGATATAGTCTAACAATTCTATTTTTCTCTAAAAAAAATGAACTTAATATTTCTACCAGAATCATTTTATCTCCCATAGCTGGGATTTTAATGATAGGGTTATGGGGTATGTTAACAAGTTACTTTAACTACCTTCAAAACACATTATACTACGAATTAGCTGTAATCCCTATTTTAATTTTAATATCAATCATAAGACTGGCTGAATATTTAAAATCAAGACCACATAAGTCATCAAAAGATGATAAAAAATCAAAAGATGATTCTGATAAAGTTTTTTTTACAGCTAAAGCAGCGGCCATGGCTAGAAAAAAGAGATTAAATGAAAATAAATTATCAACTCATGATAAATCATTAAATCCCCAAGAAAATCAATTAGAAGAAGATAATAATAAAAATGAAGATTCTTTTGAGCAAACAATATCTCCTATTGAACTTCCTGATGAAAAATCAATTGAAAGTGTGCAAAAATCGCGGGAAGCGTCTAAAAAATCTAGATCTATGCCTCAGCCTAAAAAATCGTCTATAAAACTGGATGAAGATGAAAAAACTAGTTCTGAGAAACCAGTATATGCATTTAAATCAGAAAATAACTCAAAAACAGATAAATCTGAAATTGAAGTTTTTAGAGTAAAAACATCATATAAAGATCTACTTATTATAGTGGGACTGGCCGTTTTATCACTTATTTTAGTACTGATACCTTTAACAATACCAGATTTAGTAACACTGCCCTTTATAATATTCATAATCTTTTTTGGTTCAGGATACTCCATTTTATCTGGAATATTGATTAAGTTTCCGGAAAAGAACGGACTTATTAAGATAATTTCCAGTATATTGCTTAGTTCATCTCTATTTGTAATCTGGGTAGCCATAATCAATTATCTTAACTTAGATATTTCTTCATCCATTATAGTTGGAATATTTCCAGTTATTTCAATTGTAATGTGCATTATAGGCTACTTGAGAAGAGTTAGGAAACAAAAAAAGCTTAAAAATGAGCTTAGGCCCGAAATTGTTAGATTTGATGAAGATGAATTAAATGTTTTGAAAGTTTCCCACAGCATGGAAACTCAAGAAAATGTATTTGGAGAAAATGAATCCATAATAAAAGAAACTCCACTGCAAAGCAGGTATAAAGTAGAAGATAATACATTAGTGGTTAAATCTAGCGACGAATATGAAGAAGATATTGATATTTCTGAAAATGAAAATAGTTCAGAAGATTATATTGAAGAAGAACAGGCCCCAACAGAAGAAGAATACACCCCAGAACCACAACACAAACCAGAAGAAGACAATATCCGAGAAGAAAAAATTCTTGAGGAAGAATATGAACCAAAAACAGTTCTGCCAAAACTGAATTTAGTTGATGAAGAGTTAGTGGAACCTGAAAATAAGGAAGAAATACGAAAATCTGAAAAGATAGATGAAAGTTCTACTTCACCAAACATTGAAAAAGAACCAGAAACACCTGATGAAAAAGATGTAACAGAGAAACCTATAAGTCCTTCAGAGGCCCGAAGAATAGCCATATCCCGTAAAAAAGATATGGAAAAATCAAATAAAAGGAAACTGAAAGATAATGAAAAATCAACATCTTTACCAACCCGTCCTTCAATATCCCGGTTTAATTTAATATTAGCCATAATATTAAGTATTTTAGGTGTTTTTTTCACCATACCCTCTGTATCGGCCATGATTCCCTCCATTAATTTGGGTCTTTTCACATTAAATGCAGAATTAGTACAGGCATTATTCATGCTACCTGTTCTGCTTTATTTACCCGGATATAGTATAATACGTATTTTTAAGGCAGGAAAATATGCTAACAAAACATATTCCGTTGGAATTAGTATTATTTTAAGTTTATCTTTAGGAATTATTCTCCTATCTTTAAATGAATTATTTAAAGGTTTAAATTTAAGTTTAATCTGGTATGCTGGCATTCTTTCAGGCATATCAATTGTAACCATTTTAATTGCTTATTGGAAAACCCAGTCATCTATTGAAGAAGTAGAGGAACTAGAGGAGATACCTGGGAAGAATATTAAATCGATTTTCTTACCAGATGAAATCCTGAACGATACTAAAACAAAGTATGATAAAAAAATTATTAAAAAAACAGATGATTCAGAAATAGAAGAACCACCTAAAGTTGCTGAGAAAACTCCTAAAAAAAATTACATGGAAGAAGATCTAGAAAAATCCTTCTCTTCATCAGCATCCCTTTTAGAATTACCTTCAACTGATAAAGACCCAGAATCTCCTAAGAATAAAAAATCTTCTGGATTTTTTTCATCATATAGTGACCTATTTTTAATTTTAATAATAACATTTTTAACCATAGCTACCATCTACACACCCTATTTTGATAAAATACCTTTAAGAGAATTTTTAGGTCTTTTATTTGTTTTATTCATACCAGGGTATGTGTTAACTAATGCTTTGTTTCCCCGAAAAAATGATCTGGACACTATAGAACATGTTGCTTTAAGTTTTGGATTGAGTCTGGCCATATCTCCTTTAATTGGACTGGGCCTAAACTACACTCCATTTGGAATTAGATTAACGCCTATTGTGATTGCTTTAACTGGTTTTACCATCATCATGGTTATGGTCATTTATTTACGTAGGAGAAAGATTTCACCCGATGAATGGTTTAAACCACAAATTTCACCATTCTTGCGTTCTTTAAAGAAATCATTTGATACAGAATCTCGTAAAGATAAAATATTATCCATCATTCTGGTGGTTTCTTTAATATTGGCCATAGTCACTACAGGCTACATTATTGTTAAACCTAAAGAAGGTGAAAAGTTCACTGAGTTTTATATTTTAGGTCCTAATGGTAAGGCCAGTGATTATCCGACAAATCTGACTGTGGGCCAGACCGGTAAATTATTTGTGGGTGTGGTTAATCATGAATATGCCACGGTCAACTATGAGATGGTGGTTAAATTACAGGATACTGTTATTCGACAGGAGAATATAACTCTACAAGATAAACAGAAAATAGAAAAGGAAATAAACTTTACACCTAGTGTATCTGGAAGTAATCAAAAACTGGAATTTTTATTATACAAATTACCAGATAGGGAGAAGCCTTACAGAACATTACATTTATGGGTTAATGTAGCATAATTTAAGTAAGAATAATTGATTTAATGGATGTTTATAGTCGTGGGTATTTTAATATCCACATTATTAAATTATACATTAAAAAATCTTTATATCCACATTATTAAATTATACATTAAAAAATCTGTATATCCACATTATTAATTATACATTAAAAAATCTGTATATCAATCCTAAAAAAAAAATATTTTAAATATTAAATTATAGTTACTATGAAAAACTAATATTTAATATAATATTTAATTTTAAAATCAATTATTAATTTATAAGGAATGGTTATCAATGCAAAATAAAAACATAGTTGTTACTGGTGGTTTAGGATTTATTGGATCCCATTTGGTTGATAAATTACTTGAAAATAATCAAGTGACCATAATTGATGATAAATCATCAGGAAAACTAACTAATCTGGATAATCCTCAACACAAAAACTTGGAAATTATTGTTGGGGGAATTAATGAACTGGATTTGAAAGAAATATTCCAGGATAAGGACTATGTTTTCCACCAGGCAGCCATGGCCAGTGTTCCCCTTAGCGTTGATAAACCAGAAGAAGCACATCGTATAAATGCCACCGGAACCCTTAAAGTACTGGTAGCCGCCCGCGACAGTGGTATAAAAAAATTATTAAATGCTTCTAGCTCAGCACTTTATGGGGATAACACCAACATGCCCCTTAAAGAAACAGAAAGAATTAATCCACTTTCACCTTATGCAGTTGCTAAAGCATCGGCGGAACAATACTGTCAAGTATTCACTGAAGTTTATGGATTAGAAACAGTTTCATTTAGATATTTTAATGTATTCGGGCCCAGACAAAACCCAGAATCCCAGTATGCAGCGGTTATTCCTAAATTCATTGATTCATTATTAAATGGAAGATCACCAGTTATTTATGGTGATGGTAATCAAAGCCGTGACTTTATATTTGTATCAGATGTGGTTGATGCTAATATAACTGCTTGTGAATCAAAATACAGTGGTGTGCTTAACCTGGCCTGTGGAAAGGCTTTGAGTGTTAATGACTTGTTTTTGATGATTAAAAATATTTTAGGTTCACCAATTAATGCAGAATATCTTGAAGAACGTTCAGGAGATATTAAACATTCCCTGGCAGAGGTCAGCGCCCTTAGAAATATTGGATTTGAACCGAATATAGAATTTGAAAAACAGTTAAGAGAAACCATTGAATGGTTCCAATCTTCACCAGAGACCCTTTCACCAGAAACCCCCTGATTATTATTTTTTAAATCATATCTAATATTAGATTATTCATGTTTTTATCATCTAAATTCTATTTTTTTATTCAAAAATAAATTATTAAAAACTTTATTCATTAAATTAAGGAGATTCTATAAAATTAAAATCTTCAGAGGTCCATTTAGGGTCGATTTTTACAGCTTCACGGGCCATTATTTCTTTCCATTTAACACCAGGAGCGATGTAATTATTTTCCATGTGGGTAGCCATAGAAGGTTGTGGTATCCATAATTTAAAACGTTTTCCCCATAATATCTGCCTCCATGAATTCCTCCATACACTAAAAATTATTTTTCGCATTTCAGGTGATTTAAACATATTTAGAGGATTGGTTTGATATTTAGTTATAGCCAGCCACATACTAGAATCATAATTTCCCTTAGCATATGTTTCTAAAATATTTTCAACTTCTTTTAAAATATTTTTAGTAGTTAAAAAAGTTAGACAAGAAGAATTAACTGTTTTCCATTTTCTATCATTTGTGGTTCTGGTTTGGTTAGAGTGTTGATGTAGTGGATGGTGGTAATAGTCCAGATGGTCATAGGGAGAAACAAATTCCACATCATGGTATTGGTCCATGTAGTCTATCATTTCCTTAAATTGGTTAGATAAATAAAAATAATCATCTTCAGCAAAATAAACATTATTCGAGTAGTTTTGTTCCATCAAAAGCTTAATTTGAAGGTTAAATGTAGCAAGGTTACCTATTCCATTTAAAGAGATTATATCAAGATTTTCTTTAGCAAAGTATTTTTCAAATAATAGTTGATAACTTGAGGGGCAATTATCCATCAGGACTATTAACTTAACATTTAAATTTCCCAGCGATTCTTTAAATGATTTTAAGCAAATTTCAGATAATTTAAGTTTATCCTCACTAAATACCGGCGGGATTTTTGATATTCCAGGATAAATACGATAAGCTACTACTAAATCATAATCAAACAATTTATAACGCCCTTTATCTTTTTTTATTAAAGATTAAGCTAGTTACTACGATTAAAACTCATCATTAAAGATTAATTTTTTATAAAATTTAATGGTTTTTTCCAGCCCTTCATCAAGGGAAGTTTCTGGTTTCCAACCAAGAAGTTCTTGGGCACGAGATATATCTGGTTTTCGCTGCCGGGGATCATCTTCAGGTAGAGGTTTGAATGATATTTTAGACGAGCCCTGTGTTTTGTCCAGTATAATCTGGGC
>JAUXXK010000155.1 GCA_030681145.1 Methanobacteriaceae archaeon
ATATAGGTGGAGTCCCAGTAGTAGACAATAAAAAACTAATAGGACTAATTACACATAGAGATATTCTTTTAGCAGGTGGGGAAGCATTAAAACTTAAAGTTAAAGATTTAATGAGTAAAGAGTTAGTAGTTGTGCATAAAGACACTCATATAAAAGACATAAGTAAAATTATGGCCGATACAGGTTATCAAAGGATTCCAGTAGTTGAAGATGAAAATATTACTGGTTTAATAACCCAAAGCTGTGTCATAAAAGCTATAGCAGATTTTTTGGACTGAACATAATATTCCACCAATATTTCTTAATAAAATCCAATAATAGTTATATATTTAATTTAAATCTGGAATTGCCACTTATTCTTCAATATTAAATGTATTTTTTAATTATATATCTTAATCATATGGATTTTATGAATTAATTTTCTAAATCAGCGGTTTCGGAACTTTAGCCTCTTTTTTGTCTTTTAATCCCCCGATTTTATTAATTCTTCTTAATAAAAATTCTTTTCCTTTTTCACTTGCTGCAAAAATAGGTATAGATTGCCCCGCTTTTAAAAAAGCTTTTTTATCACCAATTTCTCGTATAGGTTTAGAAGCACACGCCGTAATCACATCAGCATACTTAAATAGTTCTTGAGCTTCTTCCGGGGATACCCCCGTAACATGAACAGCGAATATATGAATATGCGTATTTTTAAATGATTTTTCTATTGATCTAAGTTTTGCTGCATCTAGTGGAGAAGTTATAGTAACTGCAATATTTTTAAATCCTAGATTTATGGCTTTTTTTGTTCCCTCAATCTGGTTAATTTCTGCTTTTTCTGGATTTAATATGTTATTTTTTCCTATAGAATCTATAATCTCAAGAATAGGAGACGTACTTAAAAACCCAGATATACGGCCCCCAACACCTTGGACAATCTCAGGGTCGTTTATTAATACCGTTCCTGCGCCATCACATACTATTACAGCACAATCAATAATTTTATCCTCCAGAAGAGTACTTATAGTCTCTGATATTCCAAAAGATAAAAAATCTTTCATTTTTAAGTTCCTATCAGGACTACACATTCCAAAATCATTTATTCTAAATTCAATATTTTCTCGTATAGATTCACTATCCAATTTTTCAATTCCCCGGTATTTATGAAACAATGGACAGTAATCAATGATGGGTTTTCCAATTTTTATAACTTTTCCATCCTTAACCACTATTTTAGACTTCCCCATTGCCTCAATTATATGTTCATCCATTTTTACATCTCTTTTCCTAAAAGTAAAACTCAAAATCCATTAGTATAGATTATAATTAAATTATTTTAAAATATGAAATTAATTATCATCCCCTATATTAATAAATTAACCTAAAATGAATTATTTTAAATCGAAAAGTTTAAATTATAGAAAAACTGATGTTTTATAAGTCACAGCCGGGGTGGCTCAGCTGGTTAGAGCGCACGGCTCATAGGGTATTAAGCAGTGCTCTGACTTTTTCCTGGGATACCGTGAGGCCGCGGGTTCGAATCCCGCTCCCGGCACTCTCATTCCCATATCCCATTAAAAATAAAAGGTTCTTCGTCTAACCAATTTTTTAAAAGAATCTTTAAGCCAATTAAAATTTTCATTTTGTTTTTTAAGGATAATTCATTTTTTTGAGTATGTTAAACACCAATAGATCTAATAAATTTATTATAATTAAAGATTTATTATCATTTATCAAAATAAAAATGCTTTTTTCATGATATAACTTTTTCATGATTTTAGAAATATACTTAATAGATAATGCTCACTAATACTACATAATAATTAATGGAGAATTGGCTATGAATAAATACTCTATAAACGAATTTATACGCAAAACAGCGGAAAAAGAAGAAGTAAGCCAAGAATTATTCGAATTTGAAAATGATCATACCCTTTATGTGAATTTAGACGGTAAAGTGTGGGTCAAGCGTGGATCCATGATTGCGTATGCCGGAGATATAAAATTTAAAAAACAGAGTAGCATGGAAGGGGGCGTTAGT
>JAUXXK010000186.1 GCA_030681145.1 Methanobacteriaceae archaeon
ATCATCTTCCAAAGTTGGTACATTGTCTCTTTTAGAAAATATGGTGGCAAAAACACCTGCCATTAAAGATGAAAATATTATGCCCATATAAAACCAACCACTTTCACCATAAAGCAAATAAGCAATAAATAAAAAGATTAAACCAGCAAAAACACCCGCAAGAATACCCTGCCATCTTATTTCAAGAGTATGATATAATGCAGCTCCACAATTAATGCAAACTTTTTCTTTATCATCATTTGAACTGCCGCACTTTTTACATTTCATTGATTATGCCCCTTTAAAATTTAATAAAAAAAGGATATAATATGTATATTCTTTTTTAATTTAACTATTTTGTATCGAATCCTGTGATAAATGTTTTTATGACTCCACTTGACCAATCTGTTGGTTGAGTTCTAATGTATAGTCTGAAGTATTTGTAATATCCTGTTCCACTAGCCCAATGTTGTACTTCATATTCTGTGGTATTTTCTCCACAATAGACATATGGGTTAGAGAAAGCTGATGTCCAGGGACCATCTGGTGAATTGGAAAATGATAACCAAATTGCACCATAAGGATACCATGCTTGGAACCCAGTATTGCTGAATACGGGGTTTGTTGTAGTTATAACAAATGTTGGAGTTCTAGTACTTGGATTTAAATACACGGGTTCATCTGCTTCATAATAATAAGCAATTGCTCGATCTGCACTGGGGTCACTGGAAGATTTGAAATGTTCTGTATTGTAAAGATGCATTTTTTCCTTTTTCACATTTACTGTGATTAAATCATCATTATTCGTATCATTAACTTCGGTTATATTATTCCCAGAATCTGCAACGACTTTTAAAACATGTTCTCCTGTTGTGTTAGGAGTCCAATTAAAAGAAACTGATTTGGTAGAATTTGGCCATAAACCCTCCACGGTTTGAGTTTCTATTGGAGTAAAATTCATTGATCCATTTTCATCAGGAGGTGTAGAATTTTCATATAAAGTTACTTGGAATATTCCTGCAAGCATAGAATCATTATTTGTGATCTCTGCATTAACAGAAGTAGTTTTATGAACATAAACATTTTCCGGCACAATCAATTTAGATATTAGGTCAGGTAATGC
>JAUXXK010000192.1 GCA_030681145.1 Methanobacteriaceae archaeon
GAATCCCAGAAGGACACTTTGTTTTAAATAGATTTATATCAGTACCGGCATTTTTAAATTCAGAGATATTAGGCCAGATTGCCCTTAGTAATTCCACTAGAGATTACGGCCCTAAAGATCTGGAAGCTCTAGAGAGAATAGCCAAATTTTATGCAATGGCCATCCAAAGATTAAGAGCCAATGAAGAAATTATTAAGTCGCTGGAGGATAATAAACTACTTTTAAGAGAAATCCACCATCGAGTTAAAAACAACTTGCAGATTATCTCCAGTCTTTTGAATCTGCAGGCAGATGAAGCCAATGATAGTCAAACTGAAGAATTCTGTCGGTTAAGTCAGGATAGGATAAGGGCAATGGCCTTGATACACGAAAAATTGTATAAATCCCATAATATTAATCAGATAGATCTGCACAGTTATATAACCAGTTTAATTGAAAGTTTATTTATCAGTTACGATGTTTCATCCTCATTAAAACTGAAACTTAAAATTGATAATATCAAACTTAATTTAGATACCGCCATACCCTGTGGATTAATACTTAATGAATTACTTACCAACACCATTAAATACGCTTTTCCAAATAATCCCGGGAATTTGCTGATTGAATGCACAGAAAATAACCATGAATTCACTTTAATAGTATGTGATGATGGTGTAGGATTACCATCAGATATTAACATAGATAGCCCCCGTACACTGGGCCTGAAAATTGTTAAAAGTCTGACCGATCAAATTGATGGTACCCTCGAACTGGATCGCAGTCAAGGAACTAAATTTATTATCAAATTCCATGAATTACATTACATAAAACGGATTTAAAATGTTAATAAAGTAATTTTTATTTTTCGTATACAAAACTAAGAAAATTTAAACCCATAATATACTAAATATATTAAAATAAAACCGACTTATTTTACATAATAATAAATAAACTACTCTTTTATCATCACGAATGTATTTTCAAAACCGTAATAATAAATAAACTACTCCCTTATCATCACGAATGTATTTTCAAACCCGTAATCTCCATCACCATACTCTTCCAAGTATTCCGGGAGCAAATATTCAATTATAACTGCTTTTTTATCCTTTACCTTAGAAAAACCGGCCTTCTGATAAGATTTCATGGCCGGAAGATTCTTTTTGGACGGCCTAATAATGAATTTATTGATATTCATATCATTTTTAAGGTATTCCATCATCATTTCCAATGCACGCGTGCCATGGCCATACCCACAGTATTTTTGGGCCTTCAGCCATATGTCCAGCTCGGCCCTACCCGGTTGTAGATGAAAAAAGGCATAGCATAAACATCCGATCTCTTCTTTATCCAGAGTTATAATCATAACCAATCCCCTTTCACGACCATCTTCCTGGAAATAAAAGTCTTTAAAGTCTTCCTGGAATTGGTCCCAGTCCGGTACCGGGCTTTCAGGGTAATCTGGTTTTCCCATGTGCATACTGGTCGTATCTGATAGGGATAACCATTGGTAGGTTTTGAATTTTTCATCAAGCCGGGCATGCCTTATATTAATCATATTTATTCAACCTATTTCTGGATTTTAAAGACTCTTTAAATGTAATTAAGAGATTGTTATGCTATTTCTGGATTTTGAAGACTCTTTAAATGTTAATTGAAAGATTATTATCCTATTTTTAGAGCAATATAACTAGGAGTGTATTTGATATAATACCTGCCCAAACAGGCCTATGATTTTAAAAAAAAAATAATTATTTTATTTAATATTATTTCAAATTTATTATATCCTTTTATCAGGTATTCTTTGTTGCTCAGAGTTGCCTTTTCCCTGTTTTGCATCATCATCATATTTTATAGATGATTTTTTAGATCCATGCTCTACTTGAGGCCTTATAAGTCCACGTTCCAAGAAATAACGTTCTTCTACCAATTTATTTAGAACTTTCTTAAAATCAGCCCTTGATAAATCAGGAAAATCCCGTGTTAATGCTTTGTATAAATTTTTTTCGAGATAAACGCCATTACGTTCTTTTAAAATATCATCGGCTCTCGTTTCTATCTTTGAAAGTTTATCATTATCCGTCATTTTTTTTATCTCCATGATACCTAAAAGGTTTATAAAATTAATTATATAATCTTATGATACCTAAAAGGTTTTTAAAATTAATTATATAATTATATGTTCTTTCTAAATAATGTAAATTTCTAAAATTCATCACTTTAAAATCTTAAAAACTAATTATTTATTCTTTTTTTCAGATTCCCACCTACTAATACATTGGTCTATGGATAAACATAAATTACCCTCTACAATCTGTTTTTCTAGTTTGGTATCTTTAATAGAATCTCTGAGGGGTTCATAAATATTAGCTGCTTTAACTGTAATTCCACGGATTTTCAGCTCATCAGTAAGCTCTTCTAACATCTCAATCCCGGAATAATCAACATAGGGTGTGGCCTCAAAATCAAAAACAAATAACTTGGTTTCTTTGTGCCTACTATCCACCAGGCCTAGAATGGTGTCCTTGATACTTTCGGTATTCAGGAATATCTGAGACCCATCTATACGTACAATAAGTGTATGTGGATCTATTTTAGCTTCCGGGCGAGTATTAATATCTAAATATTGGATAGTATCTGGAATACGTCCTAATATAGCTATATGTGGATTATACATACTGTTGAGTAATCCTAAGACAGATAATATGACCCCAATCACTATTCCCTCTAGTGCTCCAAAAAATAGGACAGAAAACATGGTAATTAAAGCAATAGCAAATTCTATCTTGTTGTAATTATAGATTTTTTTAAAGTGGGGAATATCAACCAATCTTTTTATAACAAACAAGACAATAGCAGCCAGTATGGTTTCTGGTAAGTTATAAAAGATACCTGTAAAAAAAAGTAATACTATTAAAATAGCGAATCCTGATATGGCACCGGCTAAAGGCGTTTTTGCACCGCTTTCATTATTTACTGCAGTTCTTGATGGAACCCCACCAATGGGTAATCCTTGGAAAAAGCCTACCAATACATTTGATGCCCCTAAAGCTAACAGTTCTTGATTTTTATCAATTTCATATTTATTTTTTGCAGCATATTCTGATGCAAATAAGTAACCCTCTATGTAACTTACAAGAAAAACAGTCCCCGCCAGAGTAAGCAAAATATTAATATCTATAAGGGTGGGATCTGGAATAATTAAAGATGGAATCCCCTGAGGAATCGTTCCTACTATTTTAACACCTAAAGAAGCCAGATTAGTAAAGCTCATAAGAACAATGGCCCCTAAAACCATGAAAAATGTATTGGGAAGTTTAGGGAATTTTTTAGCGGCTATAAATAAAAATATGATTCCCCCGGCACCTACGGCCAGAGTGGGCAAATTAGTCTGATCAATATTAACTAAAAGATAGTATATGCGTTCAAAAAAATTACCAGAGCTTGTGGGTATTCCAAATAATTTAGGGAGCTGTCCTGACGAAATGTATAATGCTATACCTGCTAAAAAACCAGTTAAAACTGTTCTGGAAATGAATTTAATTATGAATCCTAACCTCAAAATCCATGATATTAATGCTAAAATTCCCACCATGACCGCCACTAGAGAGACCATCATGAGATACTGACTGGCATTTAAAATCATCAAAGAACCGAGAGTGGAACCAACTAATATGGAAAGAGTGGAAGTAGGACCAATAGATAATTGATTAGACGTTCCAAAAATTGCATAAACAATCAAAGCAACCATGGCAGAATACAAACCAATTTCAGGAGGCACCCCTGCTAAAGTAACATATGCCATGGCCTCGGGTATTGTGAAAGCACCCACAGTAATTCCAGCAATAATATCTGGCCGTAGCCACTCTTTATTGTAAGATTTGGCCCATTTAGTTATTGGGAATAATGAAGAGAGATTCATTGTTTTTTATCCAAATTTAAAATGAGTAATTTTCATTTATTAATTATATGGATCATTATTATTAAAAAATTATGTATCATTTTATGGAAAAGATTAATTTTATTAAATTAAACAATAATGGAGAACCCCGAATCATGAAAAAAATATGTAATATCGCTTTTAATTAGTTTTTACTTTTTATATTCCATGATAAGCATGGTAATATCATCAAACTGTTCTTCATCCTTTACAAAACTATCAATTTCTCCTTTAACATAAGATACAATCTCTTTAATGCTTAGATTATTAGTATTATTCATAATTTTTAGAAAACGTGAATCACCAAATAATTCTTCATTACTATTAATTGCCTCTGTTATACCATCTGTGTAAAGGCAGACCCTATCCCCATAATCTAGAGTGATCTCATTTTGTGTGTATTTTATATTATCCATACCTCCCAAAACAAACCCTGCCCTACATTTAAACCAATCATAATATTTATTACCGTGTTTTATAAGTGGGGGGTTATGGCCTGCATTAACATAGGTGAATTTACCCGTATTAATTTCTAAAATACCCATCCAGGCAGTTACAAACATGTTTTCATCATTTCCATCATATAACTGATAATTAACTGTGTTGAATATTTCTGCAGGGCTTTTTCCTAGTTGTGCGTGGTTTTTAATCAATGTTTTTGCAATTACCATAAATAATGCGGCAGGCACTCCTTTTCCAGAAACATCCCCAATAACAATTGCTAAACGATTTTTATCTATCATGAAGAAATCATAAAAATCTCCACCAACTTCTTTGGCCGGGATATTGGTGGCATACACCTCAAATTCCTTTCTTTCAGGAAAATTTCGAGGTAGCATGTCGGATTGTATTTTATGGGCTACATTCAGCTCAGTATTTATCCTTTCTTTTTCTGCGGTGACTTTTTCCAGATTTTTAATATAGCTCTCTAAATCCCCAATCATTTTTTGAAAAGAAATGGCTAAAATTCCCACTTCGCTTTCTGGATTTGCATATTCTTCGCATTTGAATATTATATCCTCACTATTTTCTATTTTATTAGAATTACTGACATATTTATTCAAAATATTAGATATGGACTCGATAGGTGTTGTAATATTTTTTTCTATATACCATAAAAATCCAATAGAGGAAGTATAAAAAATTACCAGGATTAATGTGGTGTTCAAATATACCGCATGCCAAAATTCCAGTGCATCTCCCCCTATTTCAGAAATTGTGAAAAATGACCTAATGCCCGTTACTATGGCGATAATTGCACCGGTTATAACAAAAATCAGTATTAGCTTTTCAGTTAAAGAGATCTTAATATTTGGTTTTTTGTCCTTTACTTCTTTAGTAACTGGTTTGAAAACGTATGCTATAACTAACAAATAGAATATGATTCCGGAAATTATTCCCCAATTATCAATTCCTGCATTTACAGAATATATCCCATAAACAATAACAATTATAATCGCACTTAAAAGCATTCCATCAAATATCCTAGGGGATAAGAGAGTTTTTTTGGTTTTTTGTGGTTTATACATGGAAATACCATAAAAATTAGCCGCCACAATAATTAGAGTCCCTATAATTATAGAAAAGTCAAAGTTATTAAATACAAATATGATGGTGGTGAAAGAATCAAAATTATCTATTCCCCATCCTAACATTAAAAATCCAAATAATCCGGACATGATAAATGCGTTAATAAAAATAATTATTACAAATTTCATTAGATTTTTCACGTTATCTAAACGGGGAAACCCATTATTTTCTCCAATATCTAGGGTGTACCATAATTTGTAAGGAATATAAGCATACAAAAATTGTGCCAAAAACCCCATGATGATAATTTCCGGAGGGTGGTGTGCTGTTATATAAACTGCTAAGTTTCCAATTGCTGCACCTAATGCTCCTAAAGGGCCAAACATCAGCCCCAGTATAGGAGGTAATGGGCTGGCCGGAAGTAATTCTGATGCAGATATTATTTGGAACAAGTAATGGAAAGGCAGTGTACTAAGGAAAGTGATAACACTATAAATAAATAATCGTTTAATTCCGGATATGATGTTAGCTGAATTCTTCATTGCGATCCACTTAATTAATGTGTTAATATAGTCCTAATAAACAAATAAACGAATAAACAACAATTTAAAGTGAAATATTTTTTAATCATACAATACAGGGTTAACATTACAAGTAAAATATTTTTTAATCATCCACTATCTTTTTTAGGGTTAAAATATTCTTTCCGTCTTGATATTCATATCCTATAGAGTCTACATTCTTTTTTATCAATAAAATCCCTAATCCACCAATTTCTTTATCTTCTATTTTTGAGAAGGTTTCTGGATCTTCATTATTTAATGGATTATATGGAGTTCCACAGTCTATAAACTGTATCGTGACTTGTGTAGGATTTTCATCAATATTAAATGAAATTAAAACATCACCATCTTCTGATTCATAAGCATAATTTGCAATATTTACATAGGCCTCTTCAATTGAAAGTTCTAACTGCAATAGTGATTTCTTATCGTATTCTACAGATTCAAGTTCTTGATTTACAAAATTCAATACTTTCTGCAGGTTTTCTATTTTAGCAGGTACTACTATTTTATTCATAAAGACCTATCTTTTGAAATTTGTATATTTTAGCAAATTAATTATTAAATGCCATTTATTTGTAATAATATTATTAAATATTAAGTAACATGACAATTAAAGCCTTATTAATTCTTATCTTTCTAAATTAATCCATTAATAGACAATTAAAGCCTTATTAATTCTTATTTTTCTAAATTAATCCATTAATTTATGGTTAAAATATCTATAAATCCAGTAGCTTCAAAAACTTCCATGATTAAATCATTTACATTTTCGATTACCATTTTACCCTGTTTATTCATTGTTTTTTGGGTTGAGAGAACTACCCGGAGTCCCGCACTTGAAATATAGACTAATTCTTTAAAATCTAAAACTAATTCTTTAACATTGGAAATATCTTTTTTTAACTCTGCATCTAAATCAGGTGCTGTATTGGTGTCCAGTCGGCCCTCTAATTTAATAGTCAGTTTATCTTCTTTTAATGTTTTATTAATATTCATGATTTTTTCCCCTAATAATTATATTATTCAACAAAACTAAAAAGATTTTTAGTCATTCCTACTCTTAATCACTAAATAACCGTACTAAACAAATATCAATCATACCTACCTCTTAATACTGATAACCGTACTAAAAAAACTTTAACTACCTCTTAATAGTAATAACCGTACTATTCAGGCCTATAACTCTAGCATAGCTTATATTATCTGCTATCTTTTGTAATACCTCAATATTTTCAAAAGATCCTTTTTCTTCTGGTAAATATGTTGCGGGGTTAAATTCAACTCCGGAATCTTTAAAGGAAATTGTTATTTCTTCTTCTCCTATTTTAGACAATATATCCATGTATTCTATATTATTGTCATTATATTTTATTGTATTTACGGCCATCTCCTCAATAATCATACCTATACGTAAAGCTGTTTTATCATTTATCCCGTTTTCCTTGGCAAAATTAATTAATTTTTCAGATAGTCCTACTACATCCTCCACTGAATTGTTTATAGTGACATCTAGAACCGCGGCATCATCATGATTTCCCAGTAAGAAAAATCCTGAATACTCTCCCTGAGAGCGTTTAGCTATTATCTTTGTGGCAAAGTATATCATTATAATCGTGCCTATTTCGGCTATTAAGAATGATATCCAAATACCATCAGCACCAATAGTACCAGATAATAGATAGGCTGCTGTTACTGGAATTAAAAGGCCTTGAGTTATGGAAATTGTAAATGATAATTTTTTTTGCTGTATTGCTTGGGTATAGAAAAGCATTAAAAAGGTTATACCCGTGCCAATAATACTTAATGAAAGTATTCTTATGGCGTTTATTCCCACAGCCACGTCTTGTGGAGAACTGACCCCGAATATATTTAATAATGTGGCGGGAAATGCCATAAATAGTATGGTGAATACCGTTCCAGCCAATAATACTATTTTTAGGGAGGTATTGATGGTGTATTTTACCCCTGAATAGTCTTTTTCCTGAAAGAATATGGAGACTATGGGGGACATTGCTTGAGATGTTCCTATTAAAAAAATGTATATTATGAAAAGGCTGTTGTAAAAAACTGCAAAAGCGGTTAAACCAGGTTTACCTATTACTGCAGATATTAGGGTATTGATTATGAATAATTTTATAGTTAAAAATAGTTGTAATGATGCTCCGGGAAATCCTGCTTTTAGGATGTCCATTATGGATGATAACGTTTCAGATATTTTATATTTGGTTAGGGATACAAAATGCATGGTCCTATCTTTAGCAAAGAAATACTGCATTATAAATATGGTCCCCACAGTATAACCAGTTATTGTGGCCAGAGCCGCCCCCCCTATATCCATACCTAGGCCAAAGATATAAACCAGGTCCATTACTAGATTCACTATATTTGCTATTAAAAGGGCGTGAAATGATAGATTTGGTTTACCATCTGCTCTTATGAAATAAGCTATTCCCATTAAAATAAATAATAAAGGCGATCCCAGTAAATATACTCCTAAAAATTTCTTAACCAGTACGGCCAGTGCAGGATTGCTGGTTAGAGAAGCCACAATATTATCCAGAAAAACCAGTCCAAAAATAGAAAATAGTGCCCCGATAACCAGTAATAGGAGCATGGAACTGGTGAAATAAACATCTGCTTTTTCTTCTTTTCGTTCTGCTTTTGAAACAGATACCAGTATAGATCCTCCTAAACCAATCATCCAATAAATCAGATTTATAAATGTAATTATAGGAGCAATAAGGGCCATTGCAGAAATATTAATAGAACCTAATGCATTACCTACTATTAAAGTGTCTATAAATGTACTGACGTTCATGGCCATAGACATGAGTAAAGTGGGTAAGAAAAATTCTTTAAATTTTTCAGATATTAACTTATAATTTCTTTCAAACATTAATAATTCCCCTCAATCAACGAACCCCATATCCCCACTCAAACATTAATATCACTCAATCAAAGAAGCTCATATCTTTGAGATATTCTATAAACATTTCAAGGTACTCATCACTTATTAAAGGCCATTTATAGCCTAAACGGTATAATGCTTGTATGGTGTAATCATTGATAACCGGTACCAGTGCGCGGCCTTTTCCTTTACCCATACCTACTGCAGTAACCAGTCCAGAAATTGCTTCTTGTTTTGATTCATCTTCCATGGCCTCATTAAAAGCCGTGTTAAATTCATCTTCTTCTACTCCTTCAACCGGGAGTCCCGCGGAATTCATGATCTCTATAATATCTGCAATATAGATAGTGTGGTTATTATATGTATGGAATAATCTACACTCTTTAGGAGATTTTGATAGTAAAATAATGGATCGGGCAGTTATATCAATTGGTGTTAGCTCTATTTCTCCTCCAAGGATGGAGTAAGGTATTTTTCCAACAGCACCATATGCTTTTAGTCTATTGATAAATCCATTTGTTTCAAAGTTAATCTGGAATTCACTATCAGAGTGTCTTGCCATTAAATTACCTACACGCATAATTTTAGCATTCAATCCTTTTGTAGCTGCTTCAAGCACCACCCTTTCTGCTAAAAACTTACTGCTGAGATATTTATTATCTAAAGCCTGGCCCACATAAAGCGTTTGTTCATCAAAATCAGTGTCTAGTGGTGGGAAATTATTAACACTTTCCCCAGCTACACTGGTAGTGGAAATTTGAATATATTTACATCCCTTTGTTTTACAAAATTCCACTCCTTTTTCAACACCACCGATGTTAATATCTTCAATTTGAGTTCCAGATGCAAAATGCTTTACATTCGCTGCACAATTAATTACAGTATCTATGGCAAATGGTAGTGCCTTTTCAAAATCAGAGCTTTTAGTAATGTCTCCTTCTATTAGATGAATCCTGGAACCAAACAATTCTTCATAATTTTCACTGAAATAATAAAACAATAATGATTTTAACCGTTCTTCTGGATTAGTTCTTCTTCCTTTCCTTAATAAACAGTATACTTTACCGGTTTCATTCTCTAAAAAGTCACGAAGGACATGTATTCCTAAAAATCCGGTTGCGCCGGTTAATAAAATGTTTCCTATTTCTTCTTTTTCCCCATTTATGAAATTTTTGATGGTGTTTTTCTTTAAAATTTCATTAATATCATCATAAGAATATTTATCTTCTTTTTTAGTTGAATCTACAGCACTGGTTATGAAATTAGCTAATTCACGTGCTGTGGGGTGTGCAAAAACATCACCATATTTTAGTTCATAACCATGGGTCATAGCTTCAATAGTAATTTTTGTAACAAGTAGAGATGTGCCGCCAAGATTAAAGAAATTATCCGTAACCCCAATATCGGATATATTGAGTATCTCTGAGAAGGTGGCGGCAAAGAATGCTTCTAAATCATTTTCCGGGGCGACATATTCTGAGGTTAAGGTAGGTTCGGGTAGGGCCTTAATATCAGTTTTACCATTAAGAGTTTGGGGCAACTTATCCATCTGCATAAATACTGTGGGAACCATGTAGGGTGTTAATCTCTTTCTAAGTGAATTTTTTAAATCTTCAATACCAATATCTATTTGAGTATCTGCTGTAAAGTAAGCACATAAATGGTCATTATTTTGTACTTCACGAACTATAACTGCTAGTGAGTTTATTCCAGGATAATCTGAGATTGCGCTTTCTATTTCACCTATTTCAATTCTTAAACCCCTAAGTTTAATCTGATTATCAAGCCTGCCCAGAATTGATAATTCTCCATTATCATTTTCTTTTGCAAAGTCTCCAGTCTTATAATACCTTAAGTTATTAATCATGACATATCTATCTTTATTTAGTTCGTCCCGGTTACGGTAACCTTTGGTAACACCACAACCTGCCACATATAACTCACCTACAACACCTTTAGGCATGGGATTAGAATCAAGATCCATGACTTTTTCTTTAACATTGAAAAGAGGTTCTCCAACCGTTATATTTTCATCAGTAATGAGTTTGGTATTACAAGAAATTGTGATTTCTGTGGGCCCGTATACGTTGTAGATATCAGCATCTGTAACTTCTTTAAGTAGGGGGTAGAGTTGTGGTTGGAATGGTTCACCGGCAATAGTCATCACGTTACAATTGCCCAGAATTCTTTTTATACCGTCCAGTTCTAAGTATTGCATCATTCTGGAAGGTGTTGCACTGAATACATCGGCTCCGGTTCTATCAAATAAATCTACAAGCGCCAAAGGATTTTTTGATTCTTCATCATTGGCAAAAACCAGCGTTACACCATTCATTAACGCAGGGAAAGCTTCATGTAAAAATAAATCAAAGGCTACGGTAGCTATTGCCACTGATTTTTTACCATCATTAATTAAACCATATGTATAACAATTTTTAGGGTCAGGATACACATAATTTGTTATATTTTCATGGGTAACCATCACGCCTTTAGGTTTACCAGTAGAACCTGATGTATAAATAAGATAACATAGATTTTGTGGGCTTACATCCGGATCTGGGTTTTTATCGTTTTCTTCTAGGAGTAATTCATCAATATCAAGTGCATTGGGAATATCCTCTTTAGTTATGATATAATTAGCATCACTATCTTCAAAAACCTGATTAACCCTATCTTCAGGGTATTCCGGATCCACCGGGATAAAAGCACATCCCGCTTTTACAATACCCAGTATGGCTGATATTAAACGACTGTCCCGTTTCAGGATGAACATAACTCTATCTTCGGTTTTAGCCCCTCTTCTTATAAGTGCATTGGCTATACGATTGGCTTTTTTATTTAGTTCATCATAGGTGAATTCACCATCCTCAGCAATTAGGGCCGTATGGTCCCTATATAATTCCACCTGCTTTTCAAAGAGTTTGTTTAGTAATGGTTCCTCAATTGGAGTTATCTTAAACTCTTCTTCTTCATCAGATACAATTGAAATATTCTTGATTAATGTATCCTGATTTTTCATCAGTTTCTCTATTACCAACCGGATACTCTCAATAAATATGGTAATTAAGTCCTTAGAATAGAGTGCATTATTATATTGTGATAGTATATTGAGTTTACCGTCTTTTTCTATAATATTAATGCCTAATTTAAATTTTAATCCTTCGTATTCCAAGCTTTCACGTTCTACAGTTTCACCGTTCATGGTTATATCTTCAATTATTTTTCCATGAAATGCATAAAAAAAGTCAGGAAACATGTCATATTTATCAGAAACCTTGGTGAAAGGGTAACATTCATATTTTAAAACATCTAACCAGATATTTTCAATATAATTGAAATATTCTGTGGCGGTCATCTCACTATCCAGATTAAAAGCAATAGGCAATGTTTTTACCATCATAGCCAGAGTATTTTGATATTGGGGATTGCCTCTCCCATTGGAGATGGTGGATATTAAAATATTTTTATTATAAACAAATTTACTCAGGGTTAATACGGTTGCTGCTAAGAATAAATTATTGGGAGTGATTGCATTTTGTTTACAAAAATCCTCAACATCTAATTTGTCCAGAGAAACACTTAACTCTCCCAAACCACCATCTTCTTCATTACCACTGAGGTCTGGTGAGACTACGGTGACACCATCAAATTCGCTTACTTTATCTCCAAAATAATCTTCCGCTTCATGATAAAGGGCTGTTTTTTCAATTAAAGCTTCATCTAAACTTAAATCAAACCCGGTACGTTCTTCTGGAGCTAAATCTTCCCCGTCATAGATTTTTCCAATATCATTAAATAATATATTCAATGACGTGCCATCCAGAATTATGTGATGGAAATCAGCTAGTAAACAAACCTCAGACGGGTTTTTATATATTTCAAACCTTATAAGTGGCCCATCAAATAAAGAAAACGGTTTTATGAATTTATTTATAATTTTATCATCAACAGTTCCCTCTTTGATCTTTATATTAATTTTTAAATCATCACGACGTTCCTGGCGAATTTCCCCATCAATCATGACGAATCTGGTTTTAATATAGGCATGTTTTTCCACAGCTTCTAATATGGCTGCTTTTAATTTCTCAGGATCTATATCTGTACGGAAACGTATGCATTTTGGCAAGTTATAGTTTAATTTTTCTGGATTTTTAACACTATCAAAGTAAACTCCTAACTGATTCTGGGTTAAAGGATAAAACTCTTGTTTTTGGTGATGTGTTTTTTTAACACTGGCCGATATTGAAATCTCTTTTGCTATTTCACGTATATTCCTGGCTCGCATTAAGTTTGTTACACTAACAGTAACATCAAATTTCTCTGAAATCATGGATACTAGCTTAAGAACAGATAAAGAGGTGAGGCCTAATTGGAAGAGGTCAGTTACCACACCAAAAGTTGAAATGTTTAATATCTCAGAGCACATATCAAAGATATCTTTTTCTAGATCGGTATCCGGAGCTATAATCTCCTCAAATTGGTAATTGTATTTTTCGGGGTGTGGGAAATTATTTAGATCAGTTTTCCCGTTGGGAGTCATAGGGAAATTATCCATTTTAACAAAATAAGACGGGACCATGTAAACTGGTAATATATTGATTAGATTGTTTTTTAAATTAGGAATATCCACTTCTTTATCTTCTGTAAAGTAGGCACACAAGTGTTCTGTGTCTTGTACGGTTTTTACCAGTACAAAGGCAGATTTAACTCCATCATATTCGCTGATTGCATTTTCAATTTCACCAAGTTCAATCCTCAGGCCCCTGAGTTTAATCTGATTATCCATTCTACCAAGAACGTATAATTCACCTTTGCTGTTTCTTTTTGCTAAATCCCCGGTATTGTAATAGCGTAAGCCGTTGTGTGTTACGAATTTTTCTCGGGTTAGTTTATCATTTTTCCAGTACCCCCTAGCAACTCCTGCACCGGCTACATATAATTCCCCTATAACATTGTAATCAACGGGATTAGCATCCATATCCATGATTTCGTCAGTAACATTCAGTAAACATTCACCTGCAGTGATATCTTCACTTTTTATGAGTTTTCCATGGGAGGCGATTGTAATCTCGGTTGGACCATAAGAGTTGTATATTTCTGCTTGGGTATATTTTGAAAGAATGGTGTAGAGTTGGGGAGGGAATGTTTCTCCGCCGATGATAATCACTTTACAACTAGGCATGGTTTTTTGAATTTCTTCAATTTCAAGATATTGTAATAATCGGGTTGGTGTTGCACCAAAGGCATCGGCACCTGTTTTTTTGAATAATTTTACAAGTTCTAATGGATTGATGGATTGTTCCTCATTGGCAAATACAACCGGCATACCATTCATTATTGTAGCGAAAATCTCCCGCAAGAATACGATAAATGATACCGTGGATATTGAAATCATCATATCTGCTTTATTTACCAAGGCGTGAATCGGGATATTTTCTGGAACTGGAGATACATAATTGGTGATACCTCCATGAGTTAGCATCACACCCTTAGGTTTGCCTGTTGAACCAGAGGTATAAATAAGGTAGCATAGATTCTCCGGGCTTAAATCAGGGTTGGGGTTTTCCTCGTTTTCTTCCTGGAGTAATTCATCAACATCAAGTGCATTAGGGACATCTTCTTTAGTTATAATAAATTTAGCATCACTATCTGCTAATACGTGTTTTATTCTCTCTTCAGGGTATTCCGGATCCACCGGGATAAAAGCACATCCGGCTTTTACAATACCAAGGACACTTGCAATAAGACGACTATCCCGTTTTAGCATAAACAGAATCTTATCTTCAACTTGCACTCCTCTTTTTATAAGGGCGTTGGCGATACGATTGGATTTTCTATTTAGTTCATCATATGTTAATTCACCATCAACAGCGATTAAAGCTGTTTTATCCTTAGTTTTCTCCACTTGCTTTTCAAAGAGTTTGTTTAATAATGGTTCCTCAACTATGTTAATCTGGAAATCTTTTCCTTTTCTATCATAAGGTAAAATAGAAATATCTTTTAGCAGAGCTTCATGATTCTTCATTAGTTTAGAGATGATAATATCAATACTTTGCACAAATGTTTCTAAGAGAACTTTAGAATAGACGGCATCATTATATTGTGAAATTAGATTGAAGTTTGTACCATTGTCTTCAACATAAACCGCTAATTTAGGAGGTTTTTTTTCTAGATATTCGTCCTTAACTGATTCATAGGCAAATAAGAATTCGGGTATAATATAATTTTTATTAGATATATGGGCATAAGGGTAATAATCGTAGTCTTGAACCTCGCTAAGAGAATTCTCTATTATATGCAGATATTCCTCCACGGATTTATCTGTATTAATATTTATAGCAAAAGGTAATTCTCGGCCTAAATTCTGGTTATTGGAAAGAATAGAGATTAGAATATCCTTACTAAACACAAACTTTGTTAGACTAAATATGGTAGATGCTAAAAATATATTATCCGGGCGTATGCCATGGTCTTTGCAGAATTCTTTAATATCCTTTGCATATAAAGAAAGGGAAACCTCTTTTATGTTTCCATCTTCCTCATTACCACCAATATCTGATGAAACAACCGTTGAGTCATCATTATCTCTTAGCATGTCCTTTAAATATTTTTCAGCTTCATAAAATTGGCTAGTTTCTACTTCAACCTCATCACAAAGTTTATCAGGGTTATCTGCAATATCCCACAAGAGTTTTCTTATATTTTTTACCATATCAGATATTTGCATATCCGAAAAACAGTCTTTATTATATTCTATCTGTAAAAGCTGTAAACCATCTTTATCACTTAATGATGGATTAACACGAATATGGAAAGGAAATTCACTATTAGAATTATTAAGAATGTATTCTACATTTGAATCTGTTGAATTGGATACCATAGAATACATGGATAGCATGGCCGGATCTATTCCTTTTTGCTGTAATTTTGCACCATACTTGTTGAAAGATAATTTTCCATGGGTCAGGCCATTTTTCAACACGGATTTAGTGTATAATAATGCCTCTTTAAATGACCTATTTTTATCATATTCTAGCCTTAAAGGCATCATATTTACAAACATACCTAACATATGGTGGACATCTTCACCAAAATCCCTGCCATGGTATACACTGTTCCATACCATTTCATCACTACAAGTACTTTTGTTGAAGTATAATGATACTGCAGATAATGCTAATACAAAAGGAGATATCCTTACACCATCAATTAAGGACAGTTCATTTAATTTTTCAGTGAGTTCATTTTCTAAATAGAAATAATTCCGTTTGATACTTAAATCATCGGATGAATACCAATCTTTTGAATATCCCTCTAAGTTATCCAACCAGAATTCTTCATCTTCTTTGGCATCTTTACTGGAAAGATATTCTTTTTCTTTTTTTACATACTCCTTATAAGATAACCTGGGTGTTTGACATTCTTCTCCTTTTTTTAAGGCAATAAGGCAATCTTCCAGGTTTTTTGTAAAAATACTTATTGAACTTCCATCCATGATAAGGTGATGGGTACGGCCCAGTACAATAAACTCTTTTTCAGTTTTAAGGAGTTTAAATTGGTATAATGGAGTATCAAAGATTTCTTTAAAAGGTTCTTGTGAAAAAGAGATTATGAAATCCTCAACCTCATCTTCACTTTTATTAGACATATCCACATAGGAGAATGATTTATTGTTTTCATCAGCATAGTACTGCATGAAATTCATATGTTCATCCCTTTTTATGCGTAAATTAAGATCAGGGCCGATTACTGTATCTAAAGCTTTTTTTAGATAATTTTCATCTTCAAGTGGAAATATAGATTTAAATGAAAGAATATAAGCTTCAGTTCCGGGTTTACTAATTTCGGTTACAATAGTCCTTTTTTGCGCATTTGATAGGTCA
>JAUXXK010000194.1 GCA_030681145.1 Methanobacteriaceae archaeon
TGGTAATGTTTAGGAAAGATTGTTTTTGATTTTCCGTCTCCCATTAATTTATCTATCAAATATCGAATTTCTATTTCATAATCCGAATTGTTTTTTTGGCTGCTTTCTTCGTTTGTTACTTTAAACAACATTGAAGAAAATCGACTTATGGTATTATAACCAAAACTCTGTAAATTTATGTATTCTATGTTGTGCCGATCCTCAAAACTTCTGATCTGATTTTCTTTTAATTTGGGAATTCTATCATCACGACGGGTACCATCAGCAACAATGGAATATTCATTAGCCATTACTTCCAGCACTTGGTTATGTATATAATCAATACCTTTGTTAGGGAAACCATCATCAAGTATTTTTTCAACTGCTTTTTCTAAAATTTCAGTGTTAAGCTTTAAAACTCGATGATTGAAACCTAAAGCAGAAGCAGATTTTGATGCGGGTATCCATGACTCATAGACTCCAAAGTTGGCTGTAACAAGTTCTATTTCAAGTCCTATTCTTTGTAGAATTACGGCGATTAATGAACTGTCTTTGCCTCCACTGTATAATACTCCTGCCTTCATAGTTTTATTGGTTAATCCTGATCTGGAGTTATCTCCAACTTATATTAATCTCTCTTTTTTGCCCAGAAACTTTTTTAAGCAATTCTTTAAGTTGCTCATCAGTTATTTTTGACTGAATTCTACCCATTTGGGCTAATTGAATCAATTGAAGTTCTATTTGATCCACAAACTCAGATTTGGTTAGTCTTATATTGGCTAATCTACTTCGAGCTTCAGGTGTTAGTATCTGCATCATGGCCTGTTTTTTTTGCATTTCCATTTCTTGGTGCATTCTTTCCTGAGATTCAGCATCAACATTCTGTTGTTGTGCTTGTTGTTGTAACTGTTGCATTCGCTTACGACGAATTTCTTCTATATCGCTCAATTATAAGCCTCCAAACCTTTTTTGGGAATATAATAGTATTGAGATTAAAATTATTAAAATTTAATCAGTATTTTGATAATTCTGGAATTTCTGCTTTGACCCCAACAGAAACATTATCGAGGAAAGATCTTCCTTTAGGGGTAACAATTCTTCCACCTTCCACTTTTTCAATTAATCCTGCGGCTTCTAATTGGTGTAAGGCACCTCTTATGATAGCTCCACTACCTCTTCTGAATTTTTCAGGATCAACGCCGCGATCTTTTTTTCCACCATAATGGGTTCTAAGACTGCTTACGCCCACAGGACCATCAATATAAACTCTTCTGAGAAGAGCAGCTGTTCTAACGAACCACCAGTCACTGTTTTCTGGTCTCCGTTCTTTGTGGACACCTGTTTTAACAAAATTTGCCCATTCGGGGGATTCTACTTTATCTTCTTTGGTTAATTTTTTTGCAACTTGATTTATAAGTAAATCTGCAGGCACATCATAAACTGTACTCATATTTGGGCCTCCTAATTATCTATTTTTCTTGAATATTACCGCGACATTTCCTCTTAAATCTATGAGTTTAGAGTTACTTTTCTCCACGATTTGGGTAATATAAATTTCTTTTTCAGATGAAATATTTTTAGCAAATCTTAGTTTTACCAGTTCCTGGGATTTAAGATGCCTTTTTATTTCTTCTATAACATTATCATTGATTCCTGCTTTTCCAATATTTATGGTAATTGCAGAAAGAGCTCTATTCATCAGCTCTTTTTTTGATAAGATAAGACTCAATTTTTTTTCTCCTTTTTTGATTTTTTTCCTTCTCGTAAGGCACTCTAATCACTTTACCACATTCCATGCATTTAAAGTGTACCTTTCCTTTAGACAATCTCACTTTACAGTTTATACTGGGTTTCAAGAATTTATAGCAATTTTTACAGAATCTACGCTTCCATTCAGGTGGCATAGGAATGTTGTATTTGGTCGATATATTTCTGGCCAGCTTAACATAGCGGTGAGATCTTTCAGGAAATCTGGAGAATTCATTATCTGCTAATTTAAATAGGATGTCTATTCGTTCTTTACCAATATTAATCATCCATTTTGGTCTTCGTCCTCTTCTCAAAGTTGAACCTCTTTATCAGGGTTTATAAACCATAAATAGAGAATACGACATCCAAAATCTTCTAATTAATCAGATTTAAAATACCATATTATGGTGACTTAGTACTGACTTAAGGGCACAAGAAGAATATTATAAATCTTTTGTATTTCTCTATTTAAAAAGGTTTTCTATATAACACATTTTTTATAAATTAATAATTTATAAAAAATTTAGAAAAACTAGATATCACTAACTTTTTTATATAACTCTATGTTATTTTATTGAGTATGTTTTTATATAATTCCATGTTAATAAATGGAACAGAAAAAAAAACTTTAAAAAGTTTACCGTGTTTTTATTTAACTAATTATCCAGTCAAGAAAATCGACTTCTCCAATAGGGGACCGTTTTTTCCCACCAACAACATCTATAATTATTTTTAAACCATCTTCTGGCGATAATTTGCCTACATCAATCTCATGAACTTTATTTCCATGTAATTCATGAGATTCTATAGAGCATACTCCTATTGCTTCAGCTTCTAGATTCTCAAGGATCTTAGAATCAGAATAACCTCTTTTTAATAACCGTTTTTTAAGAATAGAAGGATGTGTTCTTAGAACAATTACCATATCTGCTTCTGGGCAAAAATGGGATAAATGTCCGTCTATGATTATAATTTCGGTTTTTTTATTTTTAATGGAAAATATTTCATCGGCGGCTTTTTTGATTGCAGGACAGAGAATATCTAAATCAACAATTTTATATTTTTTTTCTCTATCTATTCCTGAAAAAAGATTTTTATCCTCTACTAGTTTGCTAATTTTTATCAAATGGGCGGGAAGGGTTTTTTCTAAAAGTTCACTAAATGTACTTTTTCCAACTCCGGGGGTTCCGGTTATAAAAATTATTCTGCTGGAAGTTTTCATGTTGACAACTTAAATGAATTTTAGTCATTTCAATATAAGTTAAATAATCATTTTAGTTTTTCAATGAGCATATTGGCAATTTTTTCTCCGGATAAAAGCATTCCTCCAAAAACAGGCCCCATTCTGGGAGCACCATAAACTGCATTGGATGCCATACCTGCCACATAGAGATTAGGATATACTTCTCTTGTATTTTCCATAATGGCGGGCTCACCTACTTCGGCCCACATTGGTTTTTCTCCCATTATTTTACCCGTTGGAGTGTTAAGGTTAGGCCCAATTTTATTTTGGACAACATTAACTATTTCACAAGCATGCCCGGTAGCGTCAATAACTGCTTTTGATCTAATGGTTAATGGATCAACATGTAATCCCCCCATTTCTACAGAACTCCAATTTAAAACCAGGCCACTGACATCTTCACCTCTTATCATTACATCTTCTATGCTCATTAGATTAAAAATTTTAAGACCTGCTTGAGTTGCTTTTGAACATAGGGTGGAAGTTGTTTCGACTGAATCAGATACATGGTAATTTTCTTGGTATTTTTTGGATTTAATTCCAAATTCGTCCAATATTCGTTTTCCCTCTTCTTGAACAACTATTTTATTGAACATCATTCCCCCTCCCCACATTCCTCCACCTATGGAAAGTTTTCGCTCATATAATGCTACTTTAAGCCCGGCTTTTGCTAGGTAATAACCCGCGGTTATTCCTGCGGGGCCTCCTCCACCGATTGCCACATCCACATCCATATAATCCATGAAATCATTCATGAATTCTTCTACTATTGCTCGAGATACAGTTATGTCGTCTAATTCCATTTTTACACCACTAAACTTGATATTATATTTAATTTTTTATAATTAACTATAGTTATTATCGTTTAAGACAGATAAAATCAATTTTATCTATCACTTCTTTTTAATTATTCTTAAAACATCTTTATCATTTAAAATATGATCTGGACCAACTTTTTGACCTTCAAACTTTACAGAACTCCCCCAAACTTTAGCGTGACGAAAATTGCGCACAAAATCCCGGTGGAGTTTTGCACACACATTTTTAACATTAGATCCCTCTTTTATAATTAAAGGATCATCATAGTCTGCTTTTTCTCCTTGTGGTTTTAAATAAATTCGTATTAATTTTAAATAGTTAAAAATTTCGTCTTGAAGTATATCTATATTAATTTTTTTATCCGCTGAAATAAAAACAGCTTCTGGGAACTTTTTCATAACTTCTTCTAGATATTTATCATCAACCAGGTCTATCTTATTCAAAACTACAATTGTGGGGATATAAGTTCTGTTGGATTCTAAAGCATCAATAAACTGATCAATGGTTACATCATCTCTTAAAAGAACATCTGCATTATGCATTCCATATTCATTGATAATAGAACGAATAGTTTTTTCATCAAGATGAGTTAATTCAGTAGTAGATGAAAGGTGTAACCCTCCTAACTTTTTTCTTTTTACAGTAACATCTGGCTGTTTTTGATTAGGTCGGATACCAACATCACTTAACTCTTTAAAAATAATTTCCTGATGATTAGGATTGAACACATCCATTACTATTACTATAAGATCAGCACTTCGAGCTACAGATAAAATTTCACGCCCACGGCCTTTTCCGCCAGCGGCTCCAGTTATTATTCCAGGAATATCAAAAATTTGAATTTTAGCACCTTTGTATTCCATTACGCCCGGAACGATATCTAAAGTGGTAAACTGATATGCACCTACTTTTGATTCAGCATTGGTTATTTCATTAAGTAAAGTTGATTTTCCCACAGATGGAAATCCTACTAAAACTACAGTAGAGTCTCCGGCTTTTTTAACATGGAATCCTTTTCCTTTAGTTCCAGAACTCTTTCTTTGGATTGACTCCTCTTTTAACTTTGAAATTTTTGCCTTAAGCTTACCTATGTGATGTGAAGTAGCCTTGTTATATGGTGTTTTTTGAATTTCATCTTCAATCTTTTTAATTTTGTCATCGATATCCATAGAACTCACGTGAAAATAATAAACTAAAAAACAGGATTAAATGTTATAATTATAGACATATTGATTTTTAGAAATAATCGTTATTAACCTTTTCCTATACTAATTAAAATGAATAATTTTTATATTCAAGAAGATTCATAATTATATGGGGTGATTTTATGAAGGTTAGGGATGTTATGATCACTGAAATGGATATTATAGATGAAAATGAAAGCTTGGCAGAAGTTCTTAAAAACTCAGTAGAGAAAGGAAAGGGTAGCTTTGTGGTGACCAGTGATAAAATTAAAGTGGGCATCGTAACTACATGGGATGTTTTAGAAGCCATTGCTGAAGGTGATGACATTAGTGAAGTTAAGGCTTGGGAAGTCATGGAAAGAGATTTGGTTACAATAGATCCTACAGTTAGTCTTAAAGAAGCAGCAAAGCAGATGGTTAATCATGTTGTATGGCGCCTTTTGGTGGAAGAAGATGATAATATCATTGGTATGGTAAGCGCTACTGATATTTTTCAAGCTAAAATGGATAAAAGATACTAATATTTATTATTTGAAGCTTTTATTCATTATAATACTTATTTCAGTTTATTTTATATATTGCCCTATTGATTAATTAACTGGAATGTATGTTTCATCTTATTTTTTTATATAGTTACTATACAAGTTTGAATTTAAAAGATAACCATAAGCAGTGAAATTTTATTCACTGCTTTTTAATTAAGTGGTTGCATTAATTTTTGAGTTTGTAGATGTCCACAAAACCACACCGGGTTCTTGATGTATGAATTTGAACGAAGTTTGATTGAACCCACCCATTAAGAATAATTTGGTGAACATAGAATCCTCCAGAGCTTTATCCATAATAACGGTGGTATATGTGCCGTTCTCACCAATAACCAGTAAACTTAGTGTGCTGTTTTCTTCCACTATTTCATTTACAGCTAGTCTGTTTCCTTGAATAATAACTAATTTGTGAGGGTTTATACTCTGGAATGTAGTATTCTCTCCTACTATAATACTGGCATTGATTTGATTAGTTCCATTAATTCCTTCTTGGATTAGTACTCCAATCATCTGGTTTCCTACCTGAGTATTAACTGTTTGTACCATTGTTGTATTGTTGATTACTTGAGGTTTAGAACTGCCTACGGAAGGGAAATAACTCGCACGACTTGCATTTTGGTTTTGGAAATCCCAATTTCCAAAGTAACTCCACCAACCGGCTTTTCCTAACATGTCCGAGCTTGCTACAAATACAAATGGCGTTTCGTTGGATGGGTGGGTGTAGGTAAGTATTTTTTGTGCCTGTGATTGGGTTAATTTATAATTATTCACCATTACATTCTTAGCATTATCTTTAGAAAGCCCTAGGGTATCAGTTAAAATTTCTGATGTTTTTCCACTATCATTTGTGTAATTATCAAGTGTTAAGTATGCTTGATCTCCACTGGAAGATAACATTCTAAATATTCCCACAGAAAGAGTTTCATTATTTGTTAACATGGCCTTACCTATCCAGTATGCTCGGGGTGTGTTTTGAGAACCCCCATCAAATGTCACGGGCCTATCTGCCGCTGCAGTGAAAAGGTGACCAAAATCCCACCATGACATTACCACGGTATTGTTGGGTGTGTTGTTTTGTATCCATTGCATGGAATTCCACATTCCATCGTCAGTACCAGGAACCACTGAATTTGACATAATATTTGCTGCACTGACTGATGGGGCTATTACAGCTAGTACTACTAAACACATCACTATTGGTGCTCTTATTTCTGGTTTTTTGATAACCATAACTACTAAAGCGGCCACTAATCCTGCTAATAGAGTTATAATTATCGAAAAGCCAAAAGGATACAGTGTTAATGCGCCTCCAATAAATGCCAGCAAAGCTAAGGTAGAATTTGTTTTTAAATTTTCTCTAATATATTCCACGGCAAAACCTAAAAATATTCCTGCACAGAGACTTATTGGCAGTGAAAATGTTGATACAAACCTGAAACCTTTAGTTACGGCATAACCAGTCATCAGTATCCATACTATAAATAAAACAACATATATCAAATTCTGGCGCTTGGCTACAAATAATTCTTCTTTACTTAATTTAATGTCTTTATCGGCTGATTCTTTAATATTTTTACTTTTACCCGCATATTTTCCTTTTCTATTTGATTTGGATGGTTTTTTTATGGATTTGGAACTTTTAGTTTTATACTTTTTGATTTGATATAATGACTTTATTTTCCAGATTAATACACCAATTCCCATTATGCCTGAAATGAATACAAGTAATCCTCCCACACCTCCAATAATGGAGGATTGGTTTGGTAAAAATATTCCTGAAATTCCGTTTGCAGTATTAATTAAGCTAGGTATTTGCAATTCAGACACGGATATATATACATTGGGATATGAAGTGGCATGTGACAGGGCCTGTATCTGATTTACCCCAATTAATCCGTATATTGAGTTCACTATTGACCCAAATCCATTGAATATTCCTACGAATAATCCTCCTAATACTAGAACTATGATCAAAGAAAATAGCTCTTTTTGATCTAAAAACCACTTTAATTTATTAGAATATTCTTTTACCGGCTTTTTATCTTTTAAAATTAAATTTTCAATTATAATGTAGGCTAAGACAAACACGATCAGCAGGGATAAATAAAATATGTATCCGACCCAGGCTAAAGAAAACACTATCAATGATATTGCAGATAATGTTGCAAATATTGCACTTTTTCTTACATATTCTGC
>JAUXXK010000228.1 GCA_030681145.1 Methanobacteriaceae archaeon
TGACTCATACAATACAATTCCCACTTATGAGCAATTAATTCAAAAAATCTATCATCCAAAAATTGATAGAGCAAAAAGGACAATAGATGATTTAGAAATTATTAGCGGTGTTTACAGCACACAATTAACCGATGGTATTTCGACTATCCTAAGAACTATGGATAAGGTTAGTATGAAAAACCAAAGAGGCTATGAAATATTAATTCAAATAATTGCACTCAAAATTTACGATGAAAAGAGAAGTGAAAAAATAAATTCCTTTTTAGACTGGCATAAAACCGATAAAGAAAAGAAACGTTTAGATTTACTTTTTTTTGTAACTGAGGAAGAAAGAAATTACATAAATCTTTCTGATGACAATATTCAAACCTTCGTTGAACGAATGAGAGAACTATACAACGAAGCATCTCAAGAATATCAATTTATTTTAAAGAGGGTTGATACCGAAACAATAAATTGGCAAAGAGAGGAACATATAAAAATTATTGCTGAAGTTGTAGAACAATTCCAAGATTACAGTTTTGTAAAATCTCATAAGACAGATTTATATCAAATTGTATTTCACAAATTCGCTAGTGAATTTTCAAAAGCTGAGAAAGGACAATTTTTAACACCAATTCCAATCATTGATTTTTTAGTTCAAATTGTAAATCCACGAAGCATAGAAAAAATTATTGACCCAACATCTGGAATTGCAGACTTTCTATCCGTTTCCTATGTAAATTCAGAGTCTAAATTAGACGACAATAATATATATGGGTTAGATAATGACGAGCAAATGGTGATGCTTGCACAATTAAATATGTTACTCAACGGTGATGGAAATGCAAAGTTAAAACATAAACCCGACAAAGGTTCTATCATTTGGAAATTTGACGACAGAGATAATTTAGTAGAGTTAAATTTAAAATTGCATAAAGCAGGAAATTGGGACAATTGGAAAGATCAAACCAAACTGAAAAAATTTGATGTTGTTCTTACAAATCCACCATTCGGAGAAGACAGAGCCTTTGAGCCTAAAGATTCAAAAGATAAAGAAGATATTGAATGTTATGAAATGTGGAATTTATATGGAGGAAAGAAAATTGATTTAGGTGTTGTTTTTCTGGAAAATGCTTATAGAATTTTAAAGGAAAATGGCAGAATGGGTATTGTTTTATCAAATTCAATCGCGTCAATAGACACACATAGGTTAGCAAGAAAATGGCTTATGGACAAAATGCGAATAGTTGCAATTTTTGATTTACCAGCAAATGTTTTTGGCGAAACAGGCGTAAATACTTCTGTAATTGTAGCATACAAACCCTCAGAGAAAGAATTAAAAAAACTTAAAGAACAAAATTATCAAATCTTTTTTCGAGACATAGAAAAAGTGGGATATGAGGTTAAAACAAGCAAAAGGGTAAAATTCTTTTTCCCAATGTATAAAATCAACTATGAAACATTTGAAACTGTAATTGATTCAGAAGGTAGAGTTGAATTAGATGAAGAATTTACAGAAACAATACAACACTTTAAGGAGTGGTGTAAAGGGCAAGAAAAAACATTGCAAGACTTATTTATTAAAAAGAAATAGAAATGAACAACAGCTATATCAAAATACCTGAATCTATATCTTTTAAATCTATTGAAGAAAAAGACTTTACTCTTTCAGCCTCACAGTATATGGATTTGATTATGCCTAACAAAAATTTCAAATTTGTTAGAGATTTTCTTGCACGTTCATTAAGAAGGACAGATTTAGGAAATGAAATCGGAAGTATAAATTATATTGGCAATTCGCCTTTTTATTTTTTGAGGACGAAGGCTTTGCAACCTCATACATACTTACCTGAAGTAACTCCTGAAACAGCAGTACCAATAACACCAAAAGCATTTATAAAACAAAATTTAAAAGAAGGTGATTTGCTGATTTCAAAAGATAGCAATATTGGAGAAGTGGTAATTTTAGATAAAGATT
>JAUXXK010000235.1 GCA_030681145.1 Methanobacteriaceae archaeon
TGGTAAAATAAAAAATAGTATAATAAGTATATTAAAACAAGAAGGGATTCATTACACATTAGAAGATATTAGAAAAGTTTAAAATATTTTAAAAATTATATTTAGTTCGTGAAAAATATAATTTAATGTTTATTAGTTCCCATAATCTCCCCATATAATCATAAGAGACAATTTAAAGATCGTATACTTCTTCAGGAGGTACTAAACTTGTACCACCCTCATTCAATACACCTATCAGTTGGTCTAAATTATCTGTTCTTAATAGTACTATAGCTTTATCTTTTTTCTCATGTACAAATGCATAAAGATATTCTAGATTTATGTCAGAATCATTTAGAATCTTTAAAACATCTGAAAGTCCACCAGGATGATCTAATAATTCAATTGCAACCACATCTTTGGTTTTCACCACAAAATTGTTTTCTTCCAATAATTTTTTTGCTTTTTCTGGCTCCGGGACAATCAGTCTGAGAATACCAAAATCGGATGTATCGGCAATGGAAAGAGCCCTAATATTAATATTCCCCTCAGCCAACGTATTTAATGCTTTCCAAAGCCTTCCTTTCTTATTTTCCAGGAAAATTGATAGTTGTTTTATTTTCATTTTATTCCCCTTAAATTGTTAAATGGATTAATGAAGTAAAAAACTAATGGTTTAAATAAAATTTACACTTCATTAAATTACTTAAATCAATATTAGTATAAGTTTCTTTTATCGATTACACGTACTGCTTTACCCTCACTTCGAGGTAAACTTTTTGGTTCCACTAGAGTAACATTAACCCGCAAACCAATTTCATTTTCAATATAACTTCCAATTTTATTTTTGATAGCTACCATCTCTTTTACCTCATCAGAAAAAAGAATTGGAGATGTTTCCACTTGTACTTCCATCTCATCAAGCCTGTTCGGCCGTGTAACAATGATTTGGTAGTGAGGTTCCACACCATCAATTTTTAGAAGGGCCTTCTCAATTTGTGATGGGAAAACTGCCACCCCTCTAACCTTCAACATATCATCAGAACGACCGGTGATTCTATCCATTTTAACCAAAGTACGCCCGCAACCACATACGTCATAATTGAGACGGGTGATATCTTTAGTGATAAAACGAATTACCGGCATCCCTTGTCTGCTTAAATTTGTTAAAACTAATTCTCCAGTTTGTCCAGCCTCCATTATTTTGGATGTTTTAGAATCAATTATCTCTGGATAAAAATGATCTTCACAGATATGCAATCCATTCTGTTGCTGGCATTCAACAGCCACTCCAGGACCCATTATCTCAGTAAGACCATATATATTAAATGCTGGAGCTCCGAATCTTTTTTCGATTTCTTTTCTCATTTCATCTGTCCACATCTCTGCACCAAAACCAATGGCTTTCAATTGAGAATTTGTAGGATCAAAACCCTCTTCTTCCGCAACTTCTGATAAGTACAAACCATAAGATGGGGTGAAAATCATTACTGTGGTTCCAAAATCATTCATAATTTCAATTTGTCTTCTGGTCTGGCCAGTAGATATGGGGATTACTGTGGACCCCATTTTCTGCGCACCGTAATGAACGCCGAATCCACCTGTAAAAAGGCCATAACCATGTGTATTCTGGATAATATCCTCTTCGTCAATCCCCATCATGGTTAATCCCCGGGCCATGATTTCACTCCATAATTCAATATCTTCTAGAGTGTATCCTGATACAACAGGCTTTCCCGTAGTTCCTGAAGATGTGTGAATCTCAATTATATCTTTTTTAGGAACTGCGAACATTCCAAATGGATAAACCTGTCTTAAATCATCTTTAGTGGTAAAAGGAAGCTTTCCTATATCTTCTAAAGTTTGGATATCCTCTGGAAAAACTCCTATATCTTCAAATTTTTGGTGGTAGTGTGGAACATTCTGGTATGCTCTATGGACAACATCCTGTAATCTTTTTAATTGTATTTCTTCTAAGTCATCTCTAGACATACACTCTGCTTTTTCATTCCAGATCATTTTTATCAAATCCTAATCAAACTGACTTCACTTTTTTTGGATAATTTTTAAAAGAATAATGCATTATAATAAATCCCATACCAAGTTATTAGATGTAAATAACTATTAAAACATTTCTTATAATATTAGTATAGTAAGTAGAATGTTATAACATGAAAATTGTTTATTGTAAGTATAAAAAGTTATTAAGTATATATTCTTACTTTAAAAGAGTTAAAACAGATTTATTATACAATAAGCATTATCATTAGATTAACTAAAAAAAAAAAAATAAATTATAAAGGAGATTCCAGCCAGATTTCAGTTCTCTTATTAACTTCTTCCCAGTTTACAATATTCCAAAAGGCATCTACAAACCCAGGTCGGACATTTTTATAGTCCAAGTAGTAAGCGTGTTCCCAGACATCTAGAACCATCAATATCCTGAAATTAGGTATCACATTAATGTTGTGTTTTTCAATTTGCATGATGAATAAACGGTCAGTTCTTCTGCAAAGTGTCAAAGCTGCCCATCCAGAACCTTCTGCTCCGACTGCGGCCTGGGAAAATTCTTTTTTAAATCTTTCAAAGCTTCCAAAATCTTTCTTTATATATTTTGCTAATGTACTCTTTGGTTCGCCGCCACATTTATCTGCAGGGCCCATGTTACCCCAAAACAATCTATGAAGTACAAAACCTCCCACATGGAAAGAAAGTTCTTTAGCCGCTGCTTTTATATCAAAGTCCTCTCCTTTTTCACGGGCACTATCAAACTTTTTTAATAATGCATTTGCCCCATCCACATAAGCTTGATGATGCTTTTGATGGTGAATGGTTAATTGTTCTTCAGATATATACGGTTCCAGATCTTTATATCCGTATTCAAGATCAGGAAGTTCATAAAATTTTTTCATATTTACACCCTTTAAATTTAATCATAATCAATTGAATTCACCATTTGTAGTAATTTCTATGGCAAAGCCACCAATCATAACATTTATATTGTTCTTTTCGTTTTTTAGCAGATTTTACATCAGCCGGTGGTGGTATTATGAGTCCTTTTCCAATTAATTCATTGTTAGGCCAGTTAGCAGGTATGGCCACTCCTTTTTCTTCTATGTTATTAAATCCTTCAACCATACGCAAAATTTCATCCATATTACGCCCTAATTCTTGAGGATAGTACAATATGGCTCTGATTATTCCCTTAGGATCCATTATAAACACTGCCCTTACCGTATTAGTTGGTCGGGCAGGGTGGATTAATCCCAAAGTATCAGCTACTTTACCAGTATCAGCAATCAAAGGGAAAGTAATTTCAGTGTCTAGGTTTTCTTCAATCCATTCAATCCATTTAAGGTGTGACATGATCTGGTCAATACTTAGACCAATTAATTCACAGTTTAATTTTTTAAATTCTTCATATCTATTCTGGAAGGCCACAAATTCAGTAGTACATACTGGAGTAAAGTCTGCCGGATGCGAAAATAAAATAAACCATTTGCCTTTAAATGCTTTGGGCAGTTTCATCATACCGTGAGTGGTTTGAACCTTTAATTTTGGAAATTTATCCCCTATTAAAGGCATACCTCTATCTTTTTTCTTAATTTTCCGAACTTCATATATCTTATCACCCATATTAAGCCCCCTTTAAAAGCTATTTATTTTTTGGATTAATGATATTAATTATGTTATTATTTTTATTTATAATTTAGTAAATCTAAAAATAAATTTAAATAAATTCATATACTGAAAACAAGTATGGAAAATAAAAAAATAATAAAAAATGGATTTATTAAAAATTTAATGTTATAATAATTTATAATTATTCTTCTGGAGTTGAAGGAGTAAAAACACGTTTTCCTAACTCAGAATCAACAAGTAAAAGTCCAGTCGGTGAGTTATTAGCCAATTTTACTTTTTGGAGTACTCCCCCTGCAGATTCCTCTTCTTCTACTTGTTCTGCCACAAAATACTGAAGGAAATTATTGGTAGCATGATCCTTTTCTTCAACTGCAATATCTACCAAATTATTAATCATACTAGTGACCAATTTTTCATGCTCTAAAACATGTTCCGAAACAGCCAACGCTGATTTCCATTGAGATTGAGGTTTTTCAATCGCATCTAGCATTACCCTAGAACCTCTCTGAACAAGATAATCATAAAATTTCATGGCATGACTCATTTCTTCCTGGGCCTGTGCTATCATCCAGTTAGCAAATCCAGGTAAATCTGAATCTTCATAATAAGCAGCCATAGCCAGATAGAGATAAGCTGAATATAATTCCGCATTCATCTGTTTATTTAAAGCCGCTTGCATATTTTCACTTACCATTTTTATCCCTCTTATAAATTAGCAAATATTAAGAATTCAGCCAACCAGGATTATAAAATATAAATGGAATAATTATTATTCCATTGTTTTCAAAATCTGATCAGCCAGATTATTCAAATCCTGAAAATCTTTATCTTCAGGAATGCCTTTTATTAATACGGTTTCGTGGTATTCAATATTTAAATTACTTAAAAGTTCTTTGATTTCCTTTTCCATCATAGTACCCCAACCAAAAGAACCAATAATCGCACCATATTCCAATTTTGGTCTTAAAAGATTTATTAGATATATTGTCTGCGCTAGTAAAGGATGAGGTTTAGTCAAAACTGTGGGTGCTGCCATAACTAAAGTTGATGCATCCACCAAAGCCGTTAAAAGTTCCCCGATTTCTACTTTAGAAAGGTTGAAAGGCTTTACTTCGATCCCTCGATTAATAAGAGCCTCTACAATATAATCAACCATTATTCTTGTGCTATCATGCATGGAAACATAAGGTAGTATAACTTGAGGCAAAGTTTCATCAGAAACCCACATTGAATATAGTTTTATAATTTCTGACGGATTGGAAATTAAAGGTCCGTGGGATGGTCCAATTATTTCAATATCCAGATTATCGATTTTCTGGAGGTTGGTTTTAATCATTGGGCGAAATGGCATCATTATCTCAGCATAATACCTTTTTGCATAAACTAATAAAAGAGCAGCATCAGGTGCATATAATTGGCTGGTAGCAAGATGTGAACCGAAAAAATCACATGAAAATAAGATTTTATCTTGTTCTACATATGTCACCATAGTATCGGGCCAGTGCACCCATGGAGTAAAAATAAATTTTAATGTTTTATCACCCAACGAGATTGACTCACCGTCTTCTAAAACGTGAAATTTTTCATCAGAAAACTGAAAAAAGCTTTTAAGAAGTTTTTTGCATTGAGGATTGGTGACAACTACTGCATCAGGGAATTTTTTGAGAACTGCTAATATAGAACCCGAATGGTCCTGTTCAGCATGATTAGCAATAATATAATCAATTTTCAATCCGGTTTCTTCCAGATTATCCATTAGATTACTGGTTTTAGATGGATCGACAGTATCTATTAAAGCCGTTTTCTCTGATCCCTCAACTAAATAGGAATTATATGTAGTTCCTTGTGGGGTGGGAATTAACTCATCAAAAAGTTGTCTGTCCCAGTCAATAGCCCCTACAGCATAAATTCCTTTTTTTATAGCTCTAACAGCCATTTAATCAATCTTCTTGAACTGATCTTTGCCAACACCACAAATTGGACATACCCAATCATCAGGAATGTCTTCAAAAGCAGTTCCAGCATCTACACCTGAGTCAGGATCTCCATTTTCAGGATCATAAATATAACCACACATTTCACAAATGTACTTATCCATTTTTTCATCTCCATAAATTAATACTTAAATAATTTTATATTTTCTTATTATTAATTAATTGCTACAAACATTCTTTTTGGTGCTCCACAAGATGGACACTTCCAATTAGCAGGTAAATCTTCAAAAGAAGTTACAGAAGGAGTGTTTGTTCGTTTTTCTCCAACTTCAGGATCGTATATGTATCCACATAATTTACATTTGTATCTTTTCAATTTTAACACCACTGTATT
>JAUXXK010000236.1 GCA_030681145.1 Methanobacteriaceae archaeon
GGGGTTTCCAAGCCTTAAATTGGGCTGTGAATTATCCTGATTTTTTAGATTTTATTATACCACTGGCTACCAGCTACCAAGTATCCGGATTAAATTACGCTAATTTCAAATTTATGAATTCTTTAATAGAAAGCGATCCTGAATACAATAATGGGCATTATAAAAAGAACCCTGAAAGAGCCACCCGCATGGTTTCAGAATTCATGTATATGTTTGGTCTTTCCAAAGAATACTATCGATATGAATTGAAAAATGAGGATATATATAATTATATGCAAGAAATGGGTTTGGAAGGCAGTATGATGGATGCCAATGATATTTTGTGGAGAAATAATGCAGCCATGAAATTTGATCTTGAAGATAGGCTTTCGGAAATTAAAGCAGCTACTTTAATTCTAGCTATAAACCAGGACCAATACTTCCCTCCAGATATGGACGCTACTCCTCTTTCTAAAAAGATTAAAAATTCTAAAGTTGCTTTATTTGATTCAATATGGGGCCATATTGGTACAGATGATATGATTAAGGCTGAAAATGACATTATTGAGTTTTTTAATGATCTTAAAGACTAATTTAAAATTAAACGGGGTTGTGCAAGTGCGGGTGAAAGTCGTGGATTATGGAATAAAGAAGTCTCAAAATGATGAAAAGTTGTACCATGTTAAATACAAAGTCACGGGTCTGAATAATAGTTTGCAAAAAAAACTAATTGAAAGATTAGAAGAAGAAACGGAGTCTTCTGAGGATGATTTAATAATCACAGTTTATTATGCTCCAGAATATTTTCCATTTGGTTCAGATGAAGCAAGCATAAGAATAGAAGATTTCATTGCACGTGATGAAATTGAGATGACGGTTTTCTTATCTGGAGTACTTGAAGATGAATAGCCTGAATAATCAAAGCATATTGTAATATACAAAAGGTTAATTTATTTCTATTTTTAGTTATTGACTAGTATAAAATTCAATTAATTTCCATATAATTTTTTTATTTTAGAATTTTTCTGTTTAAAAACCATTATAAATATTAAAATTGATCCTAAAATACTCAAAATTAGATATATGGTAAATGTTAGGTGTAAACTGCTAATAAAATATTTAAATTGGGACGCCATCCCTCCCAAATCTCCAGGAGTGTCTGAAAATACCAGAAGTAAAATACCCATACTTAGAAGCTGACCTGTAAATATTACTGTAGCAAAAACAGCTGAAGCCGAGCCATAAAATTTTCTATCTACAGAACTGATAAAAATATTCGTATTGGGTGATGAAAAAAGCGCATTTCCTAGGCCCAGCACGAAGGTTAAGATTATTATCATAGCAATGGCAGTTCCTGATCCAATGAAAAGTGACATAAAAAGTCCAGTGGTGGATAAAATTATTCCCAAAAGGGTGAGGGGTCCTCCATTAATTCTATCCGAAAGCCTACCTGCAAAAGGTGAAGCTATTACTACTACTATTGGTTGTATGGCAAGAATAATGCCGGTTATAAAAGGACTTAAAACTTGAATATATTGCAAATAAAGACTAAGCAAGGTCCATACGCCAGAGGTAGATGTTACAAGTAGTAGATTAGAAGTACTGGAAAGTAAAGGAACCATTTTTTTAAATATTAGGGGATTAATAAGTGGATTTTTTATTTTTAATTCCATGAATAAAAATCCTAATAAAAATAAAATTCCGGCAACAACTAGCAACTGTCCAAATAAATATATTGCATTTGTGACTCCATATGAAATCATGATTATGGCTGGAACGTAAACCAAGGTTCCTTTAAGGTCAAAAGTTTCCCCCTTAGAGCCTACCCAATCTTTTTTTATTTTTAAAAAAATAAAAAGGAGAATTATTATTCCTAGGGGAATATTAAATAAGAATATACTTCTCCAACCAAGGCTCTCAGTTAAAAAACCACCTAATAATGGCCCTGCCAAAAGTCCCATATAAACTGAGGCAACATAAATTCCAAATGATTCTCCGCGGGAGTCGATGGGAAACACAGAACTTAATATGGCCATACCTGTGGCAAATATCATAGAACAACCCAAACCCAACATGAAACTGAAAAAAATCAAATAATTGGCGGATGGAGAAAAAAATGCCATCAAAGAGGACAGAGTAAATAAAAATACTCCTAATCTAAAAATTTTTTTTCTACCATATATGTCTCCTAAACGTCCAAAAGGTAAAATAAAAGCAGCGTTGGCAAGTATAAATGATGTGGGTATCCATCCCAGTATAACTAAATTTAGTGAAAATTCTTTTCCAATAGATGGTAGTGAAACATTTAACGCAGCTCCCATAAATGGTATTAGAAAAGCCCCCATTACTACCACGACCAGAACAAAAAAAGAACTTTTTTTATCCATTATAATGGTCATAGTATCACATTACCTTAATAAATTTAAAAAATTTACTAGAATAACCGTAAAATTAATCATCTAAAATCTGTTTTTC
>JAUXXK010000240.1 GCA_030681145.1 Methanobacteriaceae archaeon
AAAAGAATAATCTTATAATAAATATATTTTCTATTGCATTTTAATTTTAGTTATTCAATATAAATAAAATTCTAATTTCTAACAAAAGATTTTATTTAAGGATAAATAAGAATTATATATAATTTTAAAGAATAAATGGCAGTTTCTATGCATTAAAAAGTAGTTAATAAGTCAATAATATTTATATAACATGAAGTGTAATGTAGGGATAGAACTGATTTTTAACTATTATTATTTTTTTCTCGAGGTGTTATTCTATGAATGATAAAAACACGTTAAAAGGCACTACAACTGTCGGTATAACTTGTAAGGATGGAGTTGTTTTTGCTACCGAAAGAAGGGCCAGTATGGGTAATCTTGTTGCCCATAAGGTAGCAGAAAAGATCTTCAAAATTGATGATCATATTGCAACAACCATTGCTGGTTCAGTGGCAGATGCACAAAGCCTAATGAAATACATAAGTGCCGAAGTGGTACTTTATAAAATGAGAAACGGTGAGCGAATAAGTATTGAATCAGCTGCCGCTTTATCTGCAAATATTTTACACTCATCCCGATTTTACCCATTCTTCGTTCAAACATTAATCGGAGGTGTGGATGATGATGGGGCTAAAATATATTCTTTAGACCCCGCTGGAGGTATGATTAAAGATAAATTCGTATCCACAGGATCAGGTTCACCTTTTGCCTACGGTGTTCTTGAAGACAGATATACAGATGATATATATGTCGAAGAAGGCGTTGATATCGCTATTCGAGCTATTAAGTCTGCTATGGAAAGAGATACTTATTCTGGAAATGGGATATTAATCGCCATAGTAACTGAAGAAGAAGGCTATCGAATGTTCGACGAAGATGAGGTTCAAAAAAGATTAAAAGAAATTATCTAATTTTTATTCTTTCTTTTTTCTACCATTTTTATTTAAATTTAGACTCATTTAAGTAAACATAAGTTTACAATATTTTCTATTTTTCGAAGTGATTTTATGGTTTCAGAGATTCTTGAAGAAATCAAAAAGACAATAGTACACAGACTACCCCCAAGAGTACAAGTAGCCAAAGTAGAATTCGAAGGTCCAGAAGTGGTTATCTACACTAAAAATCCAGAGATAATTACCGAAAACGGAGATTTGATTCGAGATTTGGCTAAAGACATAAGAAAACGAATAATTATACGTTCAGATCGTTCAGTTTTAACGGATCCTGAAAAGGCAATTAATAAAATCCATGAAATTGTTCCTGAAGAAGCTAATATTACTAATATATCATTTGATGAAGTTACATGTGAAGTAATAATAGAAGCCCGTAAACCAGGATTGGTAATCGGCAAATATGGTGTAACTTCACGTGAAATTGTTAAAAAGATTGGTTGGGCCCCAAAAATATTAAGAACTCCCCCAATATCATCTGACACAATACAAAGAATAAGAAGAACTCTTAGAAAGAATAGTAAAGAACGTAAAAAAATTTTACAGCAGTTGGGAAATCGTATACACCAAGGTGTTAAATATGAAAACGATTGGACCAGATTAACATCCATAGGAGGTTTTAGAGAAGTAGGAAGATCCTGTTCTCTTTTACAAACACCTAACAGCAGAGTTCTTCTAGATTGTGGAGTTAATGTGGCAGGTGTAGATGAAAAAAGTTCTTACCCATTTTTAAATGTACCAGAATTTGTTTTGGATGATTTAGATGCTGTGGTTATAACTCACGCTCACTTAGATCACTCTGGGTTTTTGCCTTATCTTTATCACTATGGTTATGAAGGACCCATATACTGTACAACTCCCACTAGAGATTTAATGACGCTTCTCCAACTTGACCATATTGATATTGCACATAGAGAAAATGACCCGCTCCCATTCAATGTAAAACACGTTAAAAAAAGCATTAAACATACAATTACCCTTGATTATGGGGAAGTTACAGATATAGCCCCCGATATCCGATTAACATTACATAATGCAGGGCATATAATAGGTTCTGCGATGGCCCACATGCATATTGGAGATGGACAGCACAACTTGGTTTATACTGGAGACTTTAAATATGAACGTAGCCGCCTATTAGAACCTGCTGTAGCTAAATTCCCCCGAATTGAAACTTTAGTAATGGAAAGTACCTATGGTGGACATGAAGATGTCCAACCATCAAGGAATTCCGCGGAAAAAGATATTGTTAAGACTATATATCACACCCTAAAAAGGGGAGGTAAAATATTAATTCCCGTATTTGCAGTAGGTAGGGCTCAAGAATTGATGATAGTGCTGGAAGAATATATTCGAAATGGCTTAATTGACGATGTTCCTGTTTACATAGATGGGATGATATGGGAAGCTACTGCCATACACACTGCTCGACCAGAATATTTAAGTAAAGATTTAAGAGACCAAATTTTCCATATGGGACGTAATCCATTTATTTCTGATGTGTTCCACAAGGTAAATGGTGTTAATGAACGAAAAGAAATTGTTGAGGGTGAACCATCAATTATTCTCTCTACTTCCGGCATGTTAACCGGTGGAAATTCAGTAGAATACTTCAAATGGCTTTGCGGTGATGAAAGAAATTCACTTGTATTTGTGGGATACCAATCTGAAGGATCTTTGGGTAGGAGAATACAAAAAGGTTGGAAAGAAATTCCGCTTAAAGAAGATGGTAAAACTAATGTTTATAATGTAAAAATGAATATTAAAACCATAAATGGATTCAGTGGACATTCTGACAGACGACAATTAATGGATTACGTGCGCAGATTAAGCCCTAAACCGGAAAAAATATTAATTTGTCACGGAGACAATTATAAAACTCTTGATTTAGCTTCTAGCATATACAGAAACTATAAAATAGAAACAAAAACTCCTATGAACTTGGAAACCGTCCGAATCCAGTAAATAACTGACTATCAAATTCGATTTGATTTTTTAAAAAATAAATTTAATTATAAAATTATCTAAAATGGTGATTGCATGGTAACCTACTCTGATTCAGGTGTAGACATAGATTTGGAAGAAATAACTGTCTCTCATTTAACTGCAAAGCTAAAAGAAACACTAAAATGGCAAGATATTATAACTGAAAGTGGTCATTTTGCCTCATTAGTTCGTTTAGGTGATAAAGCTATAGCCATGAGTACAGATGGCGTAGGTAGTAAAATTTTAGTGGCAAAGATGATGGAAAAGTATGACACTGTGGGAATAGACTGTATAGCCATGGTAGTAAATGATATTCTATGTGTAGGAGCTGAACCTTTAGCATTGGTTGATTATTTGGCTGTTGAAAAACCAGACCCACAAATAGCAAATCAAATTGGTGAAGGTCTAGTTAAAGGGGCCAATCTATCAAAAATTGCTATTATCGGAGGGGAAACCGCATCATTGCCAGAGATAATTACTGATTTTGACCTTGCTGGAACAGGATTGGGCATAGTTGATGTGGATAAGATAATTACTGGTGAAAAAATAGAAGAAGGCGATGTACTTATTGGAATAAAGAGTAGTGGAATACACAGCAATGGATTAAGTTTAGCTAGAAAAGTATTTTTTGATGAATCTAATCTTACAGTTAATGATCCTTTACCTGGTTTTCCAGATTTAAATGTGGGTGAAGAACTTTTAACACCAACTGAAATTTATGTTCAACCAGTGGTTGAACTTTTAAAAAGTTCCATAACAATTAATGGTTTGGCACATATAACTGGAGGCGGTTTTAACAACTTAAAACGCCTTAAAAATGGTGTGGGTTATAATATTAATAGTTTGCCAGAACCTCAACCAATTTTTAAATCTATTTATTCACTGGAAATTCCTATTGAAGAAATGTATAGGGTCTTTAATATGGGAATAGGTTTTGTGGTAATTTTAAATGAGAAAAATGTAGAAGATGCCATTAAAATTCTTCAAAAATACATGGAAATTTATGTCATTGGTAAAGTCACTAGTGACAAAAGTGAAAAAGTTAAAATTACAACTTTTACTGGGAAAGAAATTGAAATGTAATTTATATTATAAATTATTAAAATATATTTCCTAAGTAATAATAGATTTATGAATACCCAATTTCCAAAAAAAAATTATATAAACTATATTTTTAAAATAGTTTCCCAAAAAAAAATTCTAATTAGATTTATATACCAAAAAATTTGAAAACAAAAAAAAATCTAAATAATTTAATAAAATAATTTAATCTCAATATGGTGTATTGATGAAAATAACTCCCGAACCACAAAAATCAATACTTACAAAGATACTCACTAAATTGAATGTTCCAACTGAACATGCTGAGATAGTAGCAGATGTGACCCTTGATGCTGACCTCAAAGGTTTTAGCTCACATGGAATAGGGCGATTTCCTCAGTATATCAAAGGATTGGAATCTGGTACAATTAAAACTAAGGGCGATATTGAAATAGAAAATGAAACCGTTTCAACTGCCCTTATTAATGGAAACCATCTTTTCGGGCATTATGTTTCTTACAAATCAATGCAGTTAGCTATGGAAAAAGCTCGTGAAACTGGGATAGGCATGGTGGGTATTCATGATTCTAATCATTTTGGTGTGGCGGGGTATTACTCAGATATGGCCATAATGGAAGATTTAATTGGATTGGTAATAGCAAATACAGAACCTGCTGTAGCCCCTATTGGTGGAAAAATTCCAATTTTAGGAACAAATCCTATTGCTATAGGCATTCCTTCCAATAAAAATTATGTTTCTGTAGATATGGCTACTTCTGCATCTGCTAGGGGGAAATTGATGGAAGCTGTGCGTCGTGGAGAAAAAATACCTAAAAATGTGGCCCTTGACTGTGAAGGAAATCCCACTATAGACCCCCAAGAAGCATTAAACGGATCTATTTTACCTTTTGGTGCCCATAAAGGTTATGCGCTGGCATTTATGATTGAAATCTTGGCGGGGCCTCTGGTAAAAGCAGCTTTTGGTACAGGCGTAACTGGAACCGCGACTCCTGAAGAAATGTGTACTAAAGGAGATCTTATGATAGCCATAGATCCATCAAAACTAATTGATTTAAATATTTTTAAGGATCAAGTTGATGAGTTCATTAATCAGGTCAAATCAACAGACAATATATTTATTCCAGGAGATATGGAAGTTAGGAATGTATCCAAACACCAACAAAATGGGATTGATATTGACGATAAACTTTATCAGCAATTTATAGATATTTCACATAAATTAAAGATTGATTTAGAAAATTTATTTACAAAATAATTTACAATACTCCACTAAAGAAAATAAATTCATTATTAACCGGGGATAAATATGGAGAGTACTCAGTCAGTTTATAATGGACTTAAAGATGCAGGTATAAATTTTATAGTGAGTATCCCTTGTGTGAATTTAGGAAAATTACTGGAAATAATAGATCTCGATAACGAAATAATACACGTTCCGGTAACCAGAGAAGAAGAAGGATTTGGAATTGCTGCAGGAGCATACATGGGTGGTATGAAACCAGCTATTCTAATGCAAAATTCCGGGCTTGGAAATTCTGTTAATGTATTAGCATCACTTTATAACCTATATAAAATACCTATTCTCATGATTATGAGTCATAGAGGTACAAAAGGAGAATTTATGGATGCCCAAGTACCTATGGGTAATGCTACTCCCTTAATTTTAGATGCACTGAATATAACTTATTTTAATCCTAGCAAAGAAGACGCCCAATATATTATTAAAAAATCATGGGATATAGCAAAATCTAAAGGAGTGCCGGTGGGAATATTGTTGGAAATAACATTCTGGTAATCATTTTAAAAAATTTAAAAATAATTTAAAATATGGGGGAAATTTGTTATGGAAAGAATTGAAGCCATTAAAACAATAGTAGATCAGTTAAATGATGAACTCATAATCTGCAATATTGGATTCCCTTCCAGAGAATTGTATAGTGTTAAAGATTCCCCTAATTATTTTTATATGCTAGGATCTATGGGAATGGCTTCATCCATTGGACTTGGTTTGGCAATGGCTCAAAAACGAAAAGTAGTTGTTTTTGATGGAGATGGGTCGGTTTTAATGAATTTAGGAGGATTAGTTACTGCTTACAATTTAGCCCCCCAAAATCTGGTTTTAGTAGTAATTGATAATGAATGTTATGGTTCTACTGGATCACAGTGTACCTACACCCGTACTGTAGACTTGAAAAAAGTAGCAAATGCAATTGGATTTAAAAATAGTTTCAAATTTTCTATAAATGATATAATAGAGTTTGAAAAAATTTTGAAGACAACCGGCCCTGTTTTTGTTCATATAAAAGTAAAACCAGGAAATGCCAATGTACCCATTATTGATATGGCTCCTGAAGAAATTATAAACCGATTTATGAAAGAAATAAAAACAATTTGAATTATCTTATAAGATC
>JAUXXK010000242.1 GCA_030681145.1 Methanobacteriaceae archaeon
GTGTCGATTTTGAAGCTTTTTATCTGCGTTTCATGAATGGTAGAGGAATCATGGATACCATACTTGATCTAGAAAACAGAGAAAAACACGAAAAGCTGCTAAATGCCTTGCATAATGAGTATCTTAAACGAGTGAAAAATCAGTTAAGAGCAGCATTACCCAACCTCAAATCTCAGGAATTGGCCAACGGTGTTCTATTTAATGTGTTAGATGTAGAAAAATACTCCCACAGATTTACATTCCCTGCTCCAGGAAAAACATGTGGATTTGTACATGATTCTATGGTTCAAAAGCATGGTAAAGAAAGACCGATCATAACTCTAGCTTATGGGCCTGATTTTGGAGTTATAAGGGCTACTGATGCGGTTAATGAGAAATTTGGTTTTAACCTTAACGAAGTTATATTAAAACTTAATGATGCTATTCCTGAAGCTGGAATTGATGGTGGAGGCCATGAATGTGCTGGTTCATTAAAATATCTGGAAGGATTATCTAAAGAAGTTTTAGAAGCCTTTGCAGAAGAAGTTGCTGATTTAAAATAATTAAAGTTGATTAAAATCTTCTTTAATTAAAATATTATTTCTAATTATTTTTGAATTCATGGTTCATCTGGTTCCAATGCTTTTTCACCGTAAAAACTGACTGCAAAAGAGCCTAATGGAGCAGTAAATAGTATGGCAATTACAGCGATGGCTAAAATAATTTCACCAGATGCAACTCCCACTGAAAGTGGTATAGCTCCTATAGCTGCTTGTACGGTTGCTTTAGGCATGTAAGCAAACATACAAAATATTTTTTCTTTTAAATTGAGATTAGAGCCCATTAATGCCATATATACTCCTGCACTACGAGCCATTAAACCAATAATAATAACTGCTAAACCAATGAACAAAAATGACATGGCCAAGTAAATATTTACTTGAGCTCCCACCAATACAAACAATAATATTTCTGCAAATATCCATATTTTACTAAATTTCTCAGATAATTGGCGCCCGATATCAGGTATTTTTTCAATTATAACAAAACCAATGACTATTACTCCAACTAAAGCAGCTATAGGAACAAAACTATTTAAATAATCACCAAAATTCTTTAACAAAATTGCTGATGCTAAAACTATCAGTGTTTTCTCAGTTGCACGTATATTAAAGTGTTTGAACAGGTTTATCAGAATAAGTGCCAGAATCAATCCCATTAATATTCCTAAAGCAATTGAAACAGGAATCCCCAGTACTTCTTTTAAAAAATTTATCTGCTGACCACCATATAATCCTAAAAATATTGAAAATATAGTTATGGATACAACATCATCCACTGAAGCCCCAGCTAAGATAATAATAGGAATTCCTTTTTTAGTCCCCATTCTTCTTTTAATATAAGAAAGCATTTGAGGCACAATAACAGCTGGAGAAACGGCCGCTATAATAAAACCTAACATTCCGGCTTCTAATAGACTTATACCTAATAAATAATGTGCTGCAACCATTATTGTAAACCCTTCCATCATATTGGGAATAAAACTCATTTTTATTGCAGAAGTTCCTACTTTTTTTAAGCTCCCCATATGAATACCAAAACCAGCCCTTAATAAAATTATAATCAATGCAATTATTCTTAAATCTCCCGATATAGAAAGAATAGCATTATCAATAAGATTTAAACCGTATGGCCCTAGTAAGATTCCTAAAATAATCATACCTAATAATCCTGATAATTTAATTTTGGTAAATAGCTTATTGAAAATTAATCCAAGTAATAAAATTATAGCTATTGAAAATGCAAAATATTCCATTTAAAGCACCTCAAATGAAAATAATTCAAAATTGAGGAAATTCTGTGAAATATTAATATTAAATTGTTGTAAGACCATTAAGATTGTAAATAAATTAAAAAAATTTAAGCATATATTAAGTACTTGTTTAAAAATAAAATTTTCTAGCAGGGTATTTCTACTTATCATTAATATTCCTCTTCCTTTTTGTTATAGGAGTCATCAGCTTAAAAATAAGCAGTTAATGGCGAACCCCATCACCATTCAATAATATAATTAGTTTTAATATAAATATTTAGTGAATATGAAAAATTAATTCTATATTTTTATTATTTGAAAACTTATTTTTGATTTAAAATGTCTTGGTAATAATCACAAATCTCAGCAAGTGGACATTCTTCATGCTTGGGCCCTATGGGGCGGCAAATATCCTGGCCAAACTGTACCATCAAATCATTTAATTCAATCCAATACGTTTTGGGTATGATTTTCTCCAATTCCAATTCAGTTTTATCTGGTTCTTTACTATTTACTAGTCCCAATCTATTTGATATGCGGTGAACATGGGTATCCACGGGAATAGCTGGTTTTTCAAATGCATAAACCAAAACACAATTAGCAGTTTTACGACCCACTCCAGGAAGTTTTAAAAGTTCTTCCATTGTATCCGGCACCACTCCATTATAATCATCCATTAAAATATGGGAAACTTCTTTTATTCTCTTTGATTTAACCCGATAAAATCCCGCACTTTTAACCAGTTTTTCCAATTTATCTTGGGGTGCCAAAGCCACATCTTCCATATCCGGATACTTATTAAATAATTTTAAAGTTGCTTGATCTGTATTTTCATCACGTGTTCTTTGGGAGAGTATGGTTCGAATTAAAACCCTGTATGGATCTTTATCTTCAAAAACTCTTAGTTTATAAAGGCCCCGGAGTTCTTCCATAATTCTTTCAATGCGTTCTGGAATTTTAATCACTCCTTATTTATTGGATTTTTATCAGTTTTATATAAGAATAAATAAACAAGCATATCAATGAAATATCAAATAAGCAAAAAAATTTTAAAATAAGTTAAATAATAAATTAAAGCTTTTCAACTAACAATTCCAACCCAGATCTTAAACCGGACCCATCAGTAGCAATAGTAGGAACTATCTCCACATCAAAGTTAAGGGTGAGTTCATTGTTAGATAAATCCTGTTTATTGGCAAAAACAATGTATGGGACATTTTTTGAGTCTAATTGAGACATGATTTCTATTTCCATGTCAGTTACTCCCCGGTGATTATCAACTACCACTATAGCACCATCTAAACCATAAGCAAGAATTTCTCTCATGAATTTGAATCTTTCCTGACCAGGCGAGGCAAAAAGATGAATTTTTTCTCCATTTAAATGAGTATTTCCATAATCCAAAGAGATTGTGGTCCCATTATACTCAACATTAGTTTTCTTCTCGCAAAGATTATCTAAGGTTGTGGTCTTTCCAGAGTCATAAGCTCCAAAAATGACTATTTTAGTCTCTTTTTTTCTACCGTTCATGTTCCCATCCTTAATGTTTTTGTGAGAAATAATATTTTAGGTAATAGTTAAAAACCCCCATACACTAACTATCCCATAGTTAATTATAAGAATAAACTTTATGAGTTATATAATTTGTTACTAATTAATTAACTGAAGTCTATCACTCTTTTGAAGATTCAATTAAGTTTTATAACATTCAACAAGGAGATTATAAAAATCTAGAAAAAAAATAGAAAAAGTCAAAATTAACTAAGTTAATTGTTCAAAAAAAATGCAGAAAATATATAATAGACATTTTAATTATTTTTATCCCGTCAGCTGCATGGAGCAACCCAGTTTATTCATAACTGAGGGATAATTTGGAAATGAAACATCATGAACTTCAGCATTTTTTATTTTGACACCTACTTTAATGCCAATTAAACTTAATGCCATCACTAATCGATGGTCTTTGTGAGATTGAACCACTCCAGATTTCACTCCACCCTCAATAATCATTCCATCCTTCTTTTCCTTTATCACAACTCCCAATTTGGTAAGTTCTTGAGTGCAAGTACTAATACGATCAGTTTCTTTGAATCTAGCGTGTTCTACCCCACTTATTCTAGTTTTCCCCTCACAAATGGC
>JAUXXK010000243.1 GCA_030681145.1 Methanobacteriaceae archaeon
GAATATGGTGAAGAGCAAGGATTAATTAAAGAAGGTTCGGTACTTATTGAACCAACTAGTGGAAACACTGGAATTGCACTGGGTTTCGTTGCTGCTGCAAAAGGGTACAAATTGATCCTTACCATGCCTGATACCATGTCATTAGAGCGAAGAAAACTTCTGGCAGTATTTGGGGCAGAAATTGTTTTAACTCCTGGAGCAGAGGGAATGCCTGGAGCAATAGCTAAAGCAGAACATTTGGCCAATGAAATACCAAATGCAGTTTTACCACAACAATTTAAAAACCCCGCCAATCCTAAAATCCACCGAGAAACCACTGCAGAAGAAATCTGGAGAGACACGGAAGGTAAAGCAGACATCATTGTTGCAGGTGTAGGTACTGGGGGTACTATTACTGGTGTGGCTGAAGTTTTAAAAGAAAGAAAACCTGAATTTAAAGCAGTGGCTGTAGAACCTGAAACTTCACAGGTACTGGCTACTGGTGTAAAAGGACCTCACAAAATTCAAGGTATTGGGGCGGGATTTGTTCCTGAGATTCTCAGAACTGATTTAATTGATGAAATTATTCCTGTTAAAGATGAAGATGCTGCTTCAACTTTATTGCGACTTGCTCGTGAAGAGGGAATTCTCGCAGGTATTTCATCGGGTGCTGCCACTTGGGCGGCCATTGAACTGGCTAAGCGAAAAGAAAATGAAGATAAATTAATAGTAGTAATTCTTCCAGATACTGGAGAACGATACTTGAGTATGGAATGGGTATTTGAAGAATTATACCAATCATATGATCAGGCCATGTTCCCTCATTAAATACCTAATAATATATTAGATATTTGCAATATAATTAGTAAATTAGCAGTTATTTAACTATTAATATTAAATAATAGCTAAATTACTAATATCTTTTAAAAATAAAAAAACTAAAATGGAGGTTTTTAATGTTCGACAGGATAAAAGAGGATGTTTTCACGGTTAAAATGAGAGATCCTGCTGCACGTAGCACAATTGAAATATTGCTCTGTTATCCCGGATTATTAGCCATATGGTTCCATAGAGTAAGCCAATGGTTTTGGAATCATAACTTTCTTTTATTAGGTAGATTCATTTCAGCATTTGCTCGTTTTTTAACAGGAATTGAAATCCACCCCGGAGCAAAAATCGGGCGAAGAGTTTTCATCGATCATGGAATGGGGGTTGTTATTGGAGAAACTGCTGTGGTGGGCAATGATGTATTACTATACCAAGGTGTAGTCCTTGGAGGTACTAGCCTAGAAAAAGTTAAAAGACACCCTACTATTAAGGATGCGGTTGTTATTGGGTCCGGTGCAAAAGTTATTGGTGATATTACCATTGGAACGGCATCCAAGTTTGGTGCAGGCTCGGTAGTTTTAAGATCTTTTTCTGCTGGAGCTACATGTGTTGGGATTCCTGGAAGAGTAATACATGTAGATAGTAAATGCGCTATTGATCTAGATCATGGTGAACTTCCGGATCCTGTGGCAGAAGTAATAGATTTATTATTAAAACGCCAGGATGAAATGGAATCACAGATC
>JAUXXK010000245.1 GCA_030681145.1 Methanobacteriaceae archaeon
CTTCAGAGAAATTAAGAAAATATTAAGGATGGAACATTTAAGAGGCAAGACAGTTGAAATGGTGAAGAAGGAGGTTTATGCCCATTGGATAGTATATAATATTATACGACTTATAATGTATAAAGCATGTGTCAAGAACAATGACAACTTTTTTTCCCTTGGAGAGGCATTTCAAACTGAGTATACAATATATAAAAATAAAGATTATAACCTCGATAGTCTTGGTAGGGCATATTTTAGAAAAAGTCCAGGAAGATATGGTAGAAGCATTAATAAAGAAGAAAAGGCGAAGGAGATTAAACCCAAATTATTCAATAGACATTTTATATTGAAGGTTTATAGGTAGCTGGAAAACTTTTGTTTTATCCCAGAGTCCGGTAAACCATTCCCTTCTTTTCATTGCCAGAGATAATTTTAATATTCTATCATTACCATTTTTTATCATATATGAACCAATTGCAAACATCTTGAATCTTAATGTTGATAATCTGTGAGCAACTGGACTATTTACTATTGTTAATGAAAATAAACTCATAAGGTTATAAGCTATCATTACAAAATTCAATGCAGCTTCGGTTGCATAGAAATCAGTCAAATTAAAACTATCTAAACCAAAATCATACTTTAATTCTTTTATCCTGTTCTCTGCATCTGCTCTTGATCTATATAGTTTCCATATCTCTTGGCAGGGTAAATCAAGATTTGTAACAAAACTGCTATAACGATAGTTCTCATATAAATCTTCAAACTCAAATAATCGTAATTTCTTGCCTGTGGCATTGGGTCTTACTTTTATTGATTGTCTGACAATTACCATTCGTCTTGATTTCTTCCATTGATAACCTCTATACTCTACTTCGCTAATGTCAATTCCCGGCGCTATGGGTATCCATTTTTTTACTCTACTAATAGCTATCTTGACTGGTCGGTATAACCTTGCTGCTATTATGTAGTTAATTGGCCGTTCTATGTTTTCCAGATGTTTAAATATATTCTCTCCATAAAATCCACTGTCAGCCCTTAATAACCCAATCTTTTTGCCTTTTAATTTCAATAAGGTATCTTCTAAAAAATTGATGAAATTGCTTGTTGCTCCAGTATTCCCCGGTCTTAACCAAAAATTCGCAACCATGTTTAATCCACTAACAAATGCCATTAATGGATGATGTGATTTTCTTCCGGGCTTGTTTGGATTGTAGCCCCGTTTCGCTCCTTCTTGTTCTCCATATCTTGTAAATACTGATGAATCAAAATCCAATGCGTAATTATCAAATTCCAATTGCTTAAAATACCATTGATAAAGTTCAGTAAATACTTCATTGTTCCTTGATAAACTGAATTTATTAAAAAATCTCTTTATCGTAGTGTGACTCGGTATCGCCTTTAATCCATATACTTCTTGCATTACTTTGTCTTGCCGTGTTACTTCTGTATGGATAAACCTATTGGCTCCACACCATATACTTAACCAAAAACTTTTGATAATATCTATCGGTTTATAGCCTCTGTTTGATCCAGGCTCAGGCAGATTTAATTCTTGTAACTTCTCTTCTATTTTACTCTTGGCTACTAATGTTTTCATTAAAGACATTCCACCCCATGGGCTGATATCCTTGTCTGTAAATGCTATTTTTATTTCCATTTTCTTTTTAAGTTTTTCTTACAAACACTTATCGCAATTTATGTTGTTCTAACGATTACTTATTTCTTTTATTTTCATTATCTTAATTATCTATTTTTCTAATGCTATGCATTAGAGATCATACTCTATTGAATAATTTGGGTTTATCTGAACTTAATAAAATTAAACCACATTATGATTTGACAAAAATAAAATCCATCTGCACAAGTGAAGCATGGAAATTAGTTGTAAAACATTGGAATTATGAAATTGGGAAA
>JAUXXK010000246.1 GCA_030681145.1 Methanobacteriaceae archaeon
TAGTGAGTTTTTATTATGTCTCAATTTATAACCATTAGCCCCCAAAAAGCCCTTAAATTAATGGAAGAGTATCCCGAAATAAGTATTCTGGATATACGACCATATGACGATTTCAAAAAAGAGCATATTCCTGGAGCTGAAAATCTAGATTATGATGGCCATCAATTTCAGCAAAAAGTTAAAAAGCTGGATAAAAATAAGAAATATATAATATACTGTAAATCTGGTGTAAGAGGTGGTTATTTCATGGAAAAAATGAAAGAATCTGGTTTTAAATGGGCATTTAATATTTTAGGAGGATTTATGGCTTGGAAAGTCAGTAAACTTCCTTTGATGAGTATGAGTAAGATATAATATGATTAGATAAAAAAGCATCTTTAAAACTTTATAAACACTAATAAAGTAATGATCTGCCTCTCTAAAAATAATTAAAATGGATTTTAAACATTTATTTATGTTTATATTTCATTAAAATGTAAATATTATCTTTATTTTCCTCGGATAATTTTAGAATGAATTCTCTCTGCTTTATTAATAATTTCCGGGTCTGGTTTATTAAAAGGTTTGCAGTAAGAATATGCATTTTTAATAAGGTCAATTGTTTCATCTGAATATTCTATTCTATTGGCTTCTTTTTCATTTAAAAATGTGGGGTGGGTGAATATTTCATTCCAACCCAATTGGAAATATTCCTGAAATATCTTTTCTCGTGCTTTGAAGATACCAGGATTACATTCTTGGCTTCTTTTTATATTTTTCATAGTATGAATCATACCTCTTCTATCAGCCCAGCGATAGTCAGTAGGGGCAAATGAACAGTAGGAATCTACCCAGTCCACTACACATTCAATCATTTTACTCCATATATGAATAGCCCTATTCCATTTTTTAATCATTGGTGCGTATTCCCATTCAATTTTTTCCCTTTCAAGACCAAATTCAAAACTATCAGGGACTCCAAATTTAGATTTCGATGCAATATCATCAAATACTTTCAGAATTTTTTGATTCTTCTCCACTTCCAGTAGTAAATACATTGACTGGGCAAATTTAATATCTTCCAGAATAGATTCACGAACCACTATATTACCCTCTAATGCCTTATTCATGCCTTTCTCTTCACATAACCTTAAGAACACAGGATATGATATTCCGGACTTCCCAAGTTCTATCATTTCTTTTATAGGGGCTATTAGCTTATCAGCATTAGGTTTGCCTTCCAGTTCATTGATTGATTTTTCATATGCTTCAAGAGTGTTTTGAAATAATTTTTCATCTCCATGGACACCATTATATTCTTCATGTGCAATTTCAGCTAAGACTTCTGAGTAGGCAGTAGAAAACTCAGTGAATAAATCTTCATTTGTCAAGAGTGTGGTGAGTCGGGGGCCGCTTCCAACCTCTGATTCTAATTGTTCCATTCTATTTAAAGCTTTTTTCATTCTATCAAAAGATTTACCTGTGGTTTTCTTCTCCACGACCTCATTGTACATATTTCGAAATGTATCCACTACAGAGTTACCGCCGAAAATATTACCTATACCCATTTAAATACCCCTATAATCTTTGAATTGATGAATTCGTTTTTTCAATATCTCATCTGAGAATGGAAGAAGTCTCCTATGCCGATTCTCCCATAATAAATCGAATTCAAACTCCCAATCTGGTTTTAATGTTTGAGCTTGGGGAATCACATGTGAATGCCAGTCATCATGACCTCCCCTAATCATTTCATTAGGAATTTCTTGATTAATCTTCTTTTTCCATTCATCTGGAACTTGTGCATTTTTATAAACCTCTATTTCCTCTAAAATGTCCAAATCATCAGAAAATTGGGTTGTAAAAAGATCAATGCTTATTTCCTTACTAACTTGATTTTCAATTTCAGATACTTTATTAACAATATCCATATCATTTTTCATGGAGTCTATGGTATCTAAAATTCTCAATGGCGCATGTAACCTAATATCTTCCTTTATTTCCATATATAATTTTTTTCGAGCCGTTTCATGATCTTTAATTAGGGCTATGGCATTTTTAACTGCAAGATTTTCTTTCTCAATTTTCCTACCAAATTCATCAATATCAGTGGAACTGCTAATTGCATCATAAAGTGATTTTTCAGAGTTATAAGAATTCTTATAAATCGGATTATCTTCATATTTAAGCATTTTAACCTTATAATATTCAATATATTCCTCATGTCGCTTTTTTTCAGAAAATTGTGAATTCATAGCCATCCCTCATTTTAATTAAGTACTTCTAAATCTCATGATAAGAACTAATTATAATTTGAAAATATTATACTAAAAATTATCTTTATTTGTTTCCATTATAATTTGAAATTTGATATATGATTAATAATAATTTGTTAAATCCCATTCAACATATTTTTTAAAGATTGTTTCAAATAAGTTATTATCACATGGTTTGAAAGATAAAACCTTTCAGTAAATCAAATTTGCCTAAAATATAGGATTATGGGTTGTT
>JAUXXK010000247.1 GCA_030681145.1 Methanobacteriaceae archaeon
AATAAGTCCCCAGGAGGCACTTATTGAATTGATAAAGAATTCTTACGCGGCCAATATATTCCAGAATTCCTATCAGAAAGCAAGTTTAGGGGAATATGCAAAGATGGTTAAGAATGTCTCTATAAAACAATTGAACATAGAAAGATCTCTGGATAAAATAAGTCAAATGGTTGATCTAGTGGAAAGAGATGTTAAAGGAAATGATTAATATATAAAAGGTAATAATTGATCTAAGAATTAAATCTAGTTAATAATTAATCTAAGATATCAGTTTATAGTTGTTATAAAGACTGATTTAATAAATAAAACTAAAGACGGGGCCATATGATTAATACAATATTTAATAGTTACATCTGGAAGTATTTCAGCAGCTTAATTAGTTTTAACCCTAAAAAGTTCAGTTTCACAGTTTTATTAATGGTATTAATCAGCTTCACCGAAGGTATCGGCCTTCTACTACTAATCCCCTTACTGCAACTGGTGGGCCTGGATGTCCAGCAGGGAGCACTGGGCCAGATTGAACAAGTAGTGGCCTCATTTTTTAGTTTTATCAATATCACACCTACCTTAGCGGTGGTTCTAATAATATATGTACTGATAATCAGTTTAAATGCATTTTTTAGTCGTTTACAGAATATTAAAAGCTCTGAGTTGCAGTACGAATTCGGAGCAGATATTAGAAATGAATTATTTAAAGCAGTCAGCAAATCGGACTGGTTATTTTTCTCAAAAAGAGCATCATCAAATTTTGTACATGCGCTTACCAATGAAATTGATCGTATCAACGTGGGAACCGGGCAATTTTTAACATTTTTGGTGAGTGTATTTGTCCTGGCCGTATATATCATATTTGCCGTGAACATATCCGGACCAGTGGCCGGGATACTGTTTATAGTAGGGATGATACTACTGCTTCTTCTTAAAAAAAGAACCCAAACATCTCATTTAAAGGGTGAAGATTTAACCAGCACTACTAAACATCTTTACTCAGTTACTAACCAGCACCTGGACGGGATGAAGACTATTAAAAGTTTTAATATGGAAAAAGAAAACGTGGAAACATTTTCCAGTATCAGTAATAGTGTGGCCCGTAAATATATAGAGACCATTAAAGGATATGGTGATGTTAGATTTTTATTTGAAATAGGATCCGTAGTTATCCTAAGTGTAGTGGTATTCATAGTGGTGGAAATATTAAAGATTCCCACCGCCGAACTATTAGTACTCTTATTCTTATTTGTTAGAATCATACCCCGATTTTCAATTATACAAAGAAGTTACCAGTACTTCATCAACATGTTACCGGCCTATATGAATGTAGTAGATTTGAAAAAAGAATGTTTAAATGCTTTTGAAGATGATTTATTGGAAGATAAGGTAATTTTTGAAAAAGAAATCGAATTTAGGAATGTTGATTTTTCTTATAATAATGCATTAAATATAGAAAACCTGAATTTAACCATTAAAAAGGGAGAAATAACCGCATTAGTAGGCCTATCCGGTGCCGGTAAGAGTACCACAGCCGACCTGGTAATGGGCCTTTTAAGACCAGATGATGGTAAAATTACCGTGGATGGAGTGGAATTAAAAAACATGTCCTCCTGGAGAAACCAGATAGGATATGTGGCCCAGGACACATTTTTATTCAATGACACCGTACGCAATAATCTGCTCCTGGCCCGTAGTGGTGCAAGTGAGGATGAATTAAAAGAAGTTTTGAGTATTGCATCAGCAGATTTTGTTTTTAATTTACCTGAAAAATTGGATACAATTATTGGAGATCGTGGGGTGAGGTTGTCTGGTGGAGAACGGCAAAGATTGGCCCTGGCCCGTGCACTTTTAAGGAGGCCGTCCCTTCTGATACTGGATGAGGCCACCAGTAATCTGGATAATAAAAATGAGAAAAAGATTCTAGAATCAATTGAAAGAATCCATGGCGATATGACTGTACTAGTTATCGCCCACCGATTTAGTAGTATTAGTAATTCTGATATTATTTATTTAATGGAAGATGGCCATATTGTTGAGGAAGGTACTTGGGAAG
>JAUXXK010000260.1 GCA_030681145.1 Methanobacteriaceae archaeon
TAAGAAAAGAAGCTATGAAAAAGAATAAAAAATAGGAGAAATAATTCTGTGCCATCATATTTGATGCGTATGCTTTAATTGAATAGTATTTTATTTTCATAAATGATTGAGAAATAATAAAAATCCATTTTTAATCTTTGAAAATTATTTAAAATATATTGAATGTGATAAAATATAGTTATAAATATATAATAGAAATTATAAATTTTATTAACTATTATCTGGCGAAATAAAGAGATATTAACAACTAATAATTCACATTAAAGAAAGCTTTATATATCATATGAACATTTAGTCATATATACATATGAAGCGGTAGTCATATGTTATGAGTGAAAAAATAAAAAGGTGAGCAAATGTCATTCTTAACTTTAATTCTAAAAAATCCATTTAGAAGTAAGACCCGAAGTGCATTAGCCATAGTTGGTATCGCCATAGGGATTGCCACTATTGTAGCACTAGGTATCATAACAGATGGACTGAAAACATCAACAGAAGAAACATTAAAAGCGGGCGGATCTGATTTCAATGTAATAGAATCTAATGTATCAGATATGCTACTAAGTAAGATAGATGAAAGTTATATCAATAAAATAAAATCGGTGGATGGTGTACAAGATGCCACGGGAATTTTGGCTGCTATTCAACCCATTGGGAAAAATCCTTATTTTGTTTTAATCGGGTTAGAACCAGATAAACTTGCTTTTAGTAATATCAAAATCACAAATGGTAAAGCATTCAGCAGTGGAGATGCAAAGGAAATCATAATTGGAAAAATAGCCTCTGAAAAGCTAAATAAAACCGTCGGAGATACCCTTACCCTGAAAAATAAAGATTATGAAATCACCGGAATATACGAAACCGGAGACCTTCAACAAGACGGTGGAGCATTTTTATCACTAAAAAGTCTGCAAGATATAGAAGAAAAACCTGAAAAAATCACTATGATATATGTAAAGATTGACAAAGGCGCCAATGTGGATACCGTGACAAATAATATTGAAGATAAATATGGGTCAGATATCACAACCATTGCCTCCTTAGAAGATCTTCAAAGTGTTGATCAGGGATTAAATACCATTGATACTGCTTCATGGGCAATTTCAATTCTAGCCATAGTAATTGGAGGAATAGGAGTTATAAATACTATGATCATGTCAGTATTTGAAAGGACCAGAGAAATAGGTGTTTTAAAAGCAGTAGGTTGGAAAAACAGACGGATTTTAGCCATGATCCTTGGTGAATCCATTGTTCTAACTCTGGTGGCTGGTCTGGTAGGATCTTTAATGGGTGTCCTGGCCATACAAATATTACTCCCTCTAGGAATGGAAGGATTAATTAAACCAGTTTACAGCAGCGATGTATTTATCAGAGGATTTTTAGTTGCTTTAACTGTGGGATTGATTGGAGGATTTTATCCTGCTTACAGAGCAAGTAAACTACCACCAACGGAGGCGTTACGCTATGAATAATCAAAATCAAAGCCCCAATGTAGTGGAAATACAAAACCTGAAAAAATGTTTTGATAATGGAAAAATTTGTGCATTAAACGGGCTCAACATTGAAATAAAGGAAGGGGAATTTGTG
>JAUXXK010000267.1 GCA_030681145.1 Methanobacteriaceae archaeon
TTCAGTATATTTAAAAATCTTTCTATATTTATTTTAGAATATTTAATATAAACTTCTATAATTATATTAATACTCAATTAAGGCCCTTCTTGGTTCTACACAGCAAGATGGGCGCATAGAAACTATTCTAACCCCGCTTGCCCTTTGAGGCCCAATATTTACAAAAGAACCTAATGCCGTTGATTGGCCACCAAGGCCCAATGGACCCACTTGGGACTCATTGATAGAATCAGTAAGATATTTTTCAATATCTGATTGTTTAAATAGTTCACCATATGCCATTGCTTTAAACATTAAAGAAGTAGCTTCAAAATGAGTTCTACCGATACCGACCGAAGGAATACATGGTGTGCATCCCAGTAAGGAAACTTCTGATTTGAACCATGCTATGGCCTCATCAAATACTTTTTTATTATCACGCTTATGGAAAACTCTATATGTGCTAGCACGTATCTCAGGCCCGCCACCCAACATCAAAATATGGATTTTGGTACGGTTTCCAGATATATGATCTATTAAAAATGATGGGGGAACTAATTTTCCGGGGTCTTCAAACAATCCTTGGCTCTGTTCTATCCTCTGAATATCATCACCTTTAACTGCCATTGGTCTAGCAGGAAGTTCCTGTAATCCAAGTTCGATTCCACACCGAATATCCTTAAAAAACCCACGCGGGAGTGATGAATCATCTCCCACTTCTACCAATACATGAGGTATTCCCGTATCATCGCATAAAGGTTTTTTTTCATTTTCTGCAATTATAGCATTTTCCAAAAGAATTTTAAGAACCCATTTAGCGTTTTCACTCGTTTCATGCACCAACGCTTTTTCATACGCGTAAATCTGGTCAGGACGATATTTTGTGCTGGCTTCAATGACCGCTTCTTTTATTTTATTAATTAAATCCATGCTAATTCCTTAATAATTAATTAAATATAATAAGTTTATTAAATTATCATGAGGATTATTTGCCTATTTTTTTAATAAAAATTATTTTAAAACAGGTATGGCCATATCAGATGGACCTTTAGTTGATCTTTTAGCCTCGGGATAATATCTATTTATCATAGACTGAACTAAAAATACCTGTTTTATTCTTTCTCTTGCCTGGGACTCGGTTGTATCCCATCCATGGTGACTGGCTACAGCACCACCAGTTTTAAGATAAACAGGGCCAACAGCCCTTATTAT
>JAUXXK010000273.1 GCA_030681145.1 Methanobacteriaceae archaeon
ACCATTAATTGAATTATAAAATGTAGCTCAATCTTTAATCACAAATACCGAGATTACCATTAATTGATGAATTAAATATGCCATGTAGCTCAATCCAAATCTAAAGTTATTATTCCCTTTTTTTAGTATCATAAGGTTTAACCATCTTTTTTGGGTCAACCACACGATCAAATTCATCTTCTGAAATATATTTAAGTTTTAAAGCAGCTTCTTTCAGGGTTAAATCATTATCTAGTGCATAGTGGGCTGTTTTGGATGCTTTATCATAACCAATAACCGGACTAAGAGTAGTTACTAACATAAGAGATTGTTCTAAGTATTTATTAATCTGATCTTTATTTGGCCGGGTCCCATCAACCATAAACAATCCGAAGTTATGGCATCCATCGACCATTATACGGATGGAATGCATGATATTATGGATTATTATAGGTTTATAAACATTCATCTCTAGATAACCACTGCCTCCTCCAAATGAAACTGCGAAATCATTAGCCATGACCTGAACAGCAACCATGGCCATTGCTTCACATTGGGATGGATTTATTTTTCCAGGCATGATTGATGAGCCTGGTTCGTTAGATGGAATATGGAGTTCATTAAACCCACAGCGTGGGCCGCAGCTTAAAATGCGTATATCATTGGAGATTTTATATAAAGATGTTGCCAGGGTTTTTAGGGTACCACTTAACATTACCATTGCATCATGAGACCCCTGTACCGTGAATTTGTTTGGTGCTGTTACAAATGGCAGACCAGTCAATTGTGCAATTTTCTCTGCCACTTTTACATCAAACCCCTTGGGTGTGTTAATACCAGTACCCACCGCAGTACCTCCCAATGCTAGTTTATATACATCTTTTAAGCTATCATTTATTCGCTCCAGGTTATCATCTAACATGCCCACGTAACCAGAAAATTCCTGACCTAGGGTTAAAGGAGTTGCATCCTGCATATGGGTCCGGCCCACCTTTATAATATCTTCCCATTTTTCTGCTTTTAATTGTAATAAATCGCGTAAATATTTAACTGATGGAATTAACTGATCATTTACTCCTTTTACCGCGGCGATATGCATTGCTGAGGGAAATGTGTCATTAGATGATTGGGACATATTAACATGGTCATTGGGATGTACCGGTATTTTACTGCCCAATGGATTTCCAGTTAACTGGGAACAGCGATTAGCAATTACTTCATTTACGTTCATATTAAAATGAGTTCCGCTTCCAGTCATCCACACATGGAGTGGGAATTCATCTTGATGATGGCCAGCAAGCAGTTCATCGCATACTTGGACTATCAAATCTTTTTCTTTCTCATTTAAGAGGCCAAAGCTGAAATTAGTTATAGTTGCCGCCTTTTTTATTATGGAATAAGCATTAATCATTTCTCTTGGCATTAAATCGTTGCCTATGCTGAAATGCTCAAGTGAACGCTGTGTCTGCGCCCCCCATAACTTATCAGAAGGTACTTTAACTTCTCCTAAACTATCAATCTCCATACGATACTCTTGGGCCATGGTAAATCATATCCACTATTATTGTTATACAATTTTAAATTCGTGAACTATTCCTAATTAACCTATATTGATTTCTAAGCAGTTCTGGTTGATTACGATAAAAAAAAAGTAATAGATGTTCTCAAACCAAATTCATGATTAATTTATGATTATTAAATTATTAATATATGATGATTTTTAGAAATTAAAAGGTACATCTCATAATGAGGTTCATTTAAAAAAGATTCTGAAAGCTGTTAATTTTAAGAAATAGATATAATGTTGTATTAACAAATTATAATACAATACTCCAGTTTAATTAATATAAAGCAGATTAAAATTATAATATTTTTTAGAATTATTTATTTTCACAAAACTATTAATTAGGGATGAAAAAGCATGTCAGATGAACTAGGAAATATTAGAGTTAAAGTCACAGATTCAGAAGAAAACCGCCAGAAATGCCTATGCCGGCTATGTCACAGTTATCCAGAAGAGTGTACTGGTGAAATTCTATTTTGTGGTAAATCTGAGAGTAAATGTGATATTAAACCTAAAACTTGTCTCTGTAATAAATGTCCAGTATACCTCAAATATGACCTGAAAGGACTATACTACTGTGATAAATTGCGTGTAGGGGATACTAACTTTTTAATGCGTAAAAAACATTCAGAAGAAGACCCTGATTTTTACCAAAAAATAGTTAATATCAAAGAAGAGAGCATTTCAGGTAAAAGTGTGGTAGGGGCCATGGGGTCCTTAAAGAAATTCCCTTTTTCACTAGATGACCTATATTTCATACCAGCCCAGGTAAATAAAATACCACTTAACCAGGAAGAATCAGTTAACACAACCGTTACAATTGGCCCTCAATCTAAAAATCCTCTTAAAATCACATCCCCTATAATGATTTCCGGGATGAGTTTTGGGGGAATATCTAAAAATGTTAAATTAGTAATCTCTAAAACCGCTGAAAAATTAAAAATTGGCTTTAATTCAGGTGAAGGCGGGATAATAGATGAAGAAAAGAAAATCGGTTCAGATTATCGTATAGTACAATATTCAACTGGAAGATTTGGAATTGATGAAGAAATCCTTAAATCAGCATCTGCAATTGAAATCCGATTTGGACAAGGAGCCTATCCGGGTAAAGGAAGTTATTTACCTGCTAAAAAAATGACTGATGAAATAGCACGTACTCGTAACCTTAAACCCGGTGAAGCATCATATTCTCCAGCCCATCACCACGATATAACAGATCAAATATCATTAAAAGAAAAAGTTTCATGGCTGCGTGAAATAAGTAACGGAGCACCAATTGGAGCTAAAATTGGTTGTGGGGATATAAAATCAGATGTAAAAGTATTGGCCAATGCTAAAGTTGATTACATTGCATTAGATGGTTTTGGGGGAGGTACCGGGGCGACTAACTTGTATGTAAGGGATAATGTAGGGATACCTGTATTTACGGCTATTGCTCAAGCCCATAAAACCCTTGTAAAACGAGGTATGAAAAATAAAATATCATTAATAGCCGGAGGGAACCTTAAAAATTCAGCCGATTATGCTAAGTGTCTGGCTTTAGGTGCTGATGCAGTCTACATTGGCACCGCTGCATTAATAGCTATTAATTGTCAACAATACCGAGTGTGTTACTCGGGATTATGCCCCACCGGTGTTACCACCCAAGATCCTAAATTAATGGAACAATTAGATGTCAATCAAGGCATAACCAAGCTATCAAATTATATTAAATTATCCACAGAAGAAATAACCAATTTAACAAGGATTGTTGGTAAAAGTGATATTTGTCAGCTTTCCAGAGAGGACCTAATTTCTCCTAATAGAGATATGGCCATGGCCATGGGCGTGAGATGGATAAATGGAGAATATATTTAAAAAAATACTACCATGAGTGTAAAATGGACAAATATAGATCTAAAAAAGGCATAGCCCTAAGTTAAAATGGATAAATATAGATCTAAAAACATTAATTCTATTAATAATAATATAAAAATCGAAATTTATATGCAATCTTTTACATATATATTATGTGAAGGGGAGTGAAAATTTTGTCCAAAGTAGAATTTAATATGGGAAATATAGAAAAATGCATCTGTAAAACCTGCCCAGTGCAAGCTGAAAGTGCTTGTGTTAAACAAAAAAAGATGAAAACACAGGAAATGATGGAAAGTAAAATGATGCCTGATGCTGAAATGGTACCAGGAGTATACTGTGCTACTGGAAAAGCGTCTTGCGGTGATCTAGACGTTAGTAAAATGTGCCAGTGCAATGAATGCCCACTCTGGGAAGAATGCGACTTAATTAGTGGCCAACCCATGGGATACTATTGTAGAGATGGTCAAGCAGAATAAAATCCATTAATTTACTCATTTTTTTTACAAAATATTTATAAATCTTGAATATTTTATTAACCAAATAAAAACTATTACACTCTAAAGAAAAATTATATTCTTATTTTATTTTAATTTTAAGATTAGGGTTTAGCACCGCAGCATTAATAGCTATTAATTGCCAGCATACCGTTTATGTTACTCAGGATCATGTCCAGTACTACCATGAGTGTAAAATGGACAAATGGGGATCTAAAAACAGTTAGTCCACGGGTTTAAGATAGATAAATAAGAATATATCTAA
>JAUXXK010000294.1 GCA_030681145.1 Methanobacteriaceae archaeon
GTAGAATGGAATTGGGATGAGGAAGAATTTTTATGCCAGACTTGTATAAAAGCCGGACTATCAGCTGATTGCTGGTATGATAAAGATACTAAAATATTCAGTTTTCATGCCTTAATATTCCATGAAAAAGATTAAAAATTAATTAAGTATTTATCTCATTTATATTCCATTAAATATTCTAATTTAATTTTACTAAATATATATATAATTAGATTTTGATAATTTCCTTCATCCAGTTAATAATATAGCAAATATTAATATACTGCATACTTACAATTTATTATATACTTTTAATAAACGTGTTTTATGATTTTTTAAAAAATTTTATATTAATCATCGTTATTACGTAAATCTGAATATTTTATTATTATTTGTATTCGCATAATTGCTAATTTTATAAAAATATCCTCAAATTTAGTTATGCAACAATTAGAATTACTAATTTGATTAAATAAAAATTATATTAACTTAAAATGTGATTTCATGATAATACCAACCGTTCCCACCCCAGATGAACTCCTTGATAAAGGATTTAGAAGGGCAAAAAAAGCAGCTGCTCTAGTAAGATCATCCAAGATACCTCGAAACTTGAAATCCAAGCGTATTGAAGAAACAAGAGTACAAACAGCATGTCAAGTGATAAGAGATAGGATTAAATTAATTTTAGACCGAGTTCCGGATATTGAATCCCTGCCAGAATTTTACCAAGATTATATAGATGTTGCAGTGGGCGTGGATCAGATGAAACAGTCATTGGGAGCATTAAACTGGTCATTAGGAATCATAACCCAACTTGAAAAAGATTATTCCTCCCGAATAAGAAGATCCACCCCAGATAAATCATCCCGAATAAGAAGTCAAGCTTTTGGTAGGATATCATCTGTGGTAAAAAAAATAGAGAAAGATCTTGATTTTCTAGATTTTGCCAAAGCCAAACTAAGAAATATGCCTACCGTTGATTTTGATGCCACTACGGTGGTTATTGCTGGGTTTCCTAATGTTGGAAAATCAACCCTTCTTAGAAAATTAACCAGTGCTGAACCTCAAGTAGCGGATTATCCATTTACAACTAAAGGTATCCAAATAGGCCATTTAGAAAGAAAATGGAGAAAAATTCAGATTATTGATACTCCTGGACTTTTAGACCGCCCAATACTGGATATGAATGATATAGAATTAAGAGCAATGGTAGCTCTAGAACATCTTGCCAACGTTATTCTATTCATATTTGATGCATCAGAAACATGTGGTTATCCTTTAGGAAGCCAGTATCATCTTTTACAAGAAATTCAAAGGGTTTTTAAAACTCCAGTAATCTGTCTTTTCAATAAGATGGATCTTGCAGATAATGTTAAATATTTGGATGGATATATAAATAAAGTTGATCAGCCCTTTTTAATTTCTGCAGTCCATGGAACTGGAGTGGATGAAATAATCACTCGTCTGGAGGAATTTGGTGAATGATAAAAGGAAATTGGAACGGAAAATTGACAAACATGTGGATAAATTAGAAAGAAAAAAGTCTTCAGCAGAAAAAATGATGGATGATATGGTTAAAAATATTAAAGAAATGCAGAGCGATCTTGAAAATAAAATCTCTGAATATACTGAATCATTCCCAGTAAAACCCACCATTGATATTATAGAAACCTCAGAAAATTTAGTAATAAAAACTGATCTTCCGGGAGTTAAAAAAGAAGATATCAATATGGAACTCACCGAAACCACACTAACCATTGACGCTAAATTCGAAGAAGAAATAAAAATTGAAAATACCAACTACATAAAAAAAGAGCGCAAATATGGTGAAGCTGTGAGAGAAATAAAATTACCGGAAGCAGTAATTATGGAAAAAGTTTCAGCGAAATTTGAAAACGGTGTTCTAACTGTGGAACTTCCTAAAATGGAAGTTAAAAAGAAATTTAATGTGAAAATAGATTAAGCATTTTCGAGAATAATCGGAGTTTTTTATCAAAAACTCCATTAATTAATTATTTTATATTTATTAATGCTATTTTATTTAATAATATCATAATTCTCTTTTTTAATTTAAGCAAATATTCTTCTTTAATTTAGTTAATAAATTATTTTAACCATATTATAAATTAGAAAGATATTTTTTATTCATTTATTGCTAAAATGATAAAAAGAATAAAAAAAAATTGTGACGATAATAACTTAATCAATATCTAACTTTGCCAATATGCCTAGTACTGCCCGGATTTTCCCCATTGAAATGGGCCAGATAATAAACAAACCATTCTAGTGGAACGACAAGTATAAAAGGTGAAAGTAATGGATTAACATTTGCATAATCTTGCATTTTGAAAATAATATTGTTAGCTCCAATATTTTCACAAAATTCAATGGCCCTGCCAGTAAGTTCATCACCAGGATATCCTGCATCTAAAAATATATTGGGCACATTTTTTTCCACCCTTTCTATAAGACCGTGTCTGAATTCCCCTGAATATAAAGGACATGCATGTTTTAATGCGCCTTCCATAAGCATAGTCATGGCCAGTTTATATGCCAGACCAAAATTAGGACCGGCACCCATACAATAAAATATGTCTTCTTTGGCAAATTTCTGAGCAATATCCTTATTTTCAGTTTCAGTTGATTTAATGAGATTTTCTGTAATTTCTGGAAGTTTTTTAAGTTGATTTAGAATCTCAGATGATTCTGAAGTATTAAAAGCACCAAAAAGAATTTGATAAAGACACATTAATTGAGTAACATACGTTTTAGTGCCCAGTATAGCCTTTTCTTTACCACATCTAGTTAAAACTGAATGATTGGCTTCATTCATCATACTACTTTCTTCTTCATTGGTTATAGTAATTGTTTCAATACCTAGATTATTAGCTCTTCGGAGTGCAGCGAGAGTATCTGCTGTTTCACCGGATTGAGATGTTACAATAAGCCCTGAATTTTTATTTTCTATTTTTTTATGATAAAGAAACTCATATCCCGTGAAAACATCCACAGGAGTATCTTGGACCATGTTTATAGCATCTCTTGCGGAATAACAAGTTGATAAAGAACTTCCACATCCTACCAAGTATAAACGATCCATTTCTGATATTTTATCAGAAATATCCCTCATTTGGGATTTTTCTGCTTTTAAAGTATTTTTTAATGATTGCGGCTGTTCTAAAAGCTCATAATACATATCATACTTCATGATGTTACCTCATATGTTATATTAATCTTAAAAACCTGAAAAATAGACGGTAGTCTATTCCTTCTTAAATAATTGTTAATAATTATATATAATAGTAAATAGAACCATATGATATTTAGATAATTAAATTCTCATTTTATATTGAGCATATTAATATTTAAATCCTACTGGTTTTAATAATCATTTATCAAAAAATATTGTTTTAAGGGATTTAATGGATTAATGCTGAATTTAGATACTATTTTAATGAATATAATGAGCATAATGATAATTCATTCATGAATTTTTTTCATGTCTACAAATAATCGAGCAATACAAACTGACATACGAGCAGATTCTACAGCATCTGTAGTTATTAAACAAATAATTGGTTCTTTACCCCATGCTCCTTTGTGATAAATTACATCAGGAACTACTCCTGCTTTTTTAATGGATTCTTCAACACCCCAAGGGATTGTTTTACCTTCACTTTCTTTTACATCATCCGGTTCATTAATACGCTCATAAGACGAAACAATAAGTCCTAATTTAGTACAAATCTCAACCATGTTTGGATGGTACTTAATATTAATGACGCTTCTTTTAGAAGAGTCATGTTTTTGAACATTTAAAACCATACGTGCCATATGGGATGATGCTCCAAATGCCGGTTCTCTGCATGCAAATGTTTGGCCATTAGCGGCAGTAATCCTTCCGGGAATTCCAGCCACATCTTCTTCTGTTTTAGCATCTATTTTAGCCATTACTAAATTGGTTCTAACTTCCGGAATGATATGAGCAAATTCAGGAGACGAAGTGATAATTTTCAGTGCCTTTTTAAGGTTCTCAATTTCCATAATATGAAATATTTATTTGAAGGAATATAAGAATATGGATAATTAATATGATAACATATATCTTTGAGAAACATTGCAAAATTTATATCTAAAAAATTTATAAATTATATAATTGTAAATTAAACTAAAGTGGAATAAACATGTTAAAAAATGATTTAAATGATATTGGGGCAGAATCTTATGAAATACTGAAAGATTTAGATTCTATACCCATGCATCGAGGCCAGTTATACGAAACTATTGTTACCACCCAAGGACCAGTCAATACAAAAAATTCAGCCCCCATGGGAGTTTTATGTAAAAATAACTCACAAATAATCTTATATTTAAATGAAGGCAGCCATACCTCAATTAATATATTAAATAATCAATATTTTATTGTTAATATAACTCAAGACCCTTTATTATTTGCCATTTCTACATTAAAAGATATGGAAGATGAATATTATGAAGATTATAATGGAATGCCCTATTTAAAAAATACTGATGCTTTTTTTATTGCTCATACTGAAGATATAAAAAAAGTAGTAAGGGAAGACAAGTTTGGAACCAATATCATCCATGTTACGACCGCGCGCGTGGATGAAATTGTTCGAATCAATAAAAGAGCTTTCCCCCTTAACAGAGGAATATATTCAGTTATTGAAACACTTATTCATTTCAGCCGCTTTGATCTTGCAGATAGTGAAACCAAGGATAAATATTGGAATCGAATCAAAGAATTAAATAGGGTGGCCCAAAAAGTAGGAAGTAAAAAAGATAAGGAAGCTATGCATTTCATTATAAAAACCCTTAAAGAAAATTTTAAAGATTTAGAATGAATTAATCCATGATTTTTTTTATTATATCCACAAACTGAAATTTTGATACATCAAAAAGACCCTGATCACTAATTTTAAGTTGGGGAATAACCAGAAGGGATAGGAAAGACATTGCCATAAATGGAGATTCTAAAGCACAACCCATTTTCCTAGCCAACGAATGTATTTCTTTCAGCTTTAAAGAAAGTTTTTGAGCATTTTCAGCCGCCATAAGGCCAGCGACAGGAAGTTTTAAAGATATTTCTTCATCTCGGGACACAGCAACCAAGCCCCCCTGATTTTTTATGAGAATATTGACTGCCCGAGCCATATAATCATTATTAGTACCCACTACAATTATATTATGGGAATCATGAGCCACACTGGAAGCAAATGCCCCTTCTTTAAACCCAAAACCTCGGACAAAACCATGGGAAATATTACCCCTACTCATTTTACCATTTTCTTTTTTTAGATGTTCTCCTTTCCCATATCTTTCTACTACCGAAATTTTTAGAACATCCTCTTTCACATTGGCATTAATTTGGCCACCATTTATTTGTAGTACTGCTTCCGACTCAGAGGTTATAAGTTGACCATCTAAAACATCCATCACCCTAACAAGGGCTCTATTTCCTAATACATTAATACTAAAATCTGAAGATAATAGTTTATCCAGTACAATACTATTCCCTATATATATACTATCTGCAGTAAAAAGTGCATTATCTCCTTCGGCCACCATTTTACCATTTATAAAAACCTTATTAACATTAAAAGTTTCCAGATTATCCACAATTATAAAATCAGCATTTCGACCTGGACTTATTGCACCCATATTTAGGGAATAATGTTCAGCAGGGTTAATAGTTGCCATTTTTATTGCTTTAATAGGATTCATACCCCATTTAATTGCTTTTTTAATAATATAATCCATATGTCCTTTTAAAAGATCTTCAGGATGTTTATCATCAGATACTAAAAATTCTCCACCTGCATTAATAAGGTCCTTTAAATTTTTAGCAGAAGAACCTTCTCTAACCATGATTTTCATACCCATTTGATTTTTTTCCAAAGCCTCTTCCAGAGAAACACACTCATGATCATTAGAAATACCCGCCCCCACATATTTACAGAGTTCAACTCCAGTTAAAAGAGGTGCATGGCCAACCACTGGTTTTTTGTGTGATTTGGCACTTGATATTTTAGTCATTTCTTGAGAATCATTATTAATAACCCCCGGATAACTCATCTTTTCCCCCAGAGCTACTATTTCCTCTTTTTCCATCAATAAATCGATTTTTTCCGAGTCTATAGTTGCCCCCGAAGTTTCAAAGGGAGTAGCAGGAACACAAGATGGTGCAGAGAAAAAAATATGCATAGGAACTTTTTCAGCATCTTTTAACATATAATTTATACCATCAATTCCCATAACATTGGATATTTCGTGGGGATCTGCTACTACTGCAGTTGTGCCATGTGGAACCACTGCTTTGGCAAAAAAAGAAGGGGTGAGCATGGAACTCTCAATGTGGATATGTGCATCAATTAATCCAGGTACAATAACTCCTTGAAAATCTCCTTTAATCTTTTTAACACAATTTATAAGACCATTTTCTACTTGAATTTCTGCAGGATATACCTCTTCTGTGAATACATTTAAAATATTTCCCCGGATCATTTTAAACACCCTTAAATATGGTTTATGGAATAAAAAAAGAGTAAATAAATAATTAATTACAAAAATGAAAAAATTAAGAACTTAAAATTGTTTTTTGGCGTTATTTATTTTCGAGAGATTTAAGTTCATCATGCAATATTGGTAAAAAAGCTCCAACGTCTGTTACGATACTTAATACCTGTGCACTTCCCCTATCAGAAAGTTTAGTGACTGTGGCAGGATTAATATCAACACATATGCTCTTTACTCGTGAAGGCAATATATTGCCCATGGCAATAGAATGTAACATGGTAGAAATCATTATAACCATATCCACATTCTGTGCGTAAATTCTCATAGCATCTTGGGCCTCAATTACATCAGTTATAACATCGGGTAAAGGCCCATCATCACGAATAGAACCTGCAAGAACAAATGGGATATTTTTCTTTATACATTCATACATGATACCTTTTTTAAGGATTCCCTCATCAACCGCGTCTTTGATAGATCCCGCCTTGTTAATTTCATTAATGGCATTGATATGATGACGGTGTCCACGGGCCACAGCCTCCCCACTATGAGTACAGATTCCAAGTGATGTACCATAAAGTGCACTTTCAATATCATGAGTTGCTAAAGCATTTCCTCCAAATATGACATCGATATATTCTTCCCTAATCATTTGGGCAACCAGTGGAGCAGAACCAGTATGTACAATAGCCGGACCCCCCACAATAGCTATTTTTCCACCTTTTTCTTTAATTTCCTTAATTTCTAAGGCGATTTTTTTAATAAGTGACATTAATGGTTTTTCAGAAGACACATCACTAGCCATGAACTCAAATACACCTTGTTTACCCCGAGGTCTCTGGGGAGGTGTTACCTTAATACCCTCGTGGCCAACCACTACCAAATCACCTTTTTCTATACGCCCTATAGGTTTACAGCACGCTTTTTTGTCTCTGGGTTCCACAATGACCATACAATCCATTTCGATTTCTTCCACTTCAATCCATTCAGATT
>JAUXXK010000297.1 GCA_030681145.1 Methanobacteriaceae archaeon
GAATTTTTAGTTGCGGAGTGGTATGGGTATGAGTAAATTTACTTATTTATTAATTGGCGGTAATGGATTCATTGGCACTAATTTAATTTATAAACTTCTTGATAACAAAAGAGAAGTATATTGTATAGATGCATTTGACTCTAATACCAAATCTATTCAAAACAAACATTTTAAAAGTTATATTGATGATTTAACTGATGTGAATTTATTAAAACAATTAGTTAAAAAGTCAGACATTATAATATTTTTAGCTTCCAGTTCTCATGTGCGGAATTCTTCAGAAGCCATCCTGATTGAAATAGATAATATTGAGTGTTTTATCAATACACTTGATATAATTAAACAATATCCTGATAAAAAATTAATATATGCTTCTTCAGGAGGAACAGTTTATGGTGAACCTGAAGCAATACCCGTGAGTGAAAATCATTGTCTTAACCCTATTTCACCATATGGTATAGGTAAAATCACTATGGAGCAATTTTTAAAATATTATGCATCTAAATATGGAATTAATTATGTAATATGCAGATATTCTAATCCTTATGGAAAATATCAAAGTCCATTTAGTGGAGTAGGCGTGATTAACAAACTCCTCTATGACTATAACAATAATACTGAAACAAATATAGTAGGAAACCCGGATGAGTCCATAAGGGATTACATCTACATTTCAGATTTAGTTGATGCCACAATAGCTGTTGCTGAAGCTGATTCATGTAAAAATGAAATTTTCAATGTTGGAAGTGGTGAAGGAACTTCACTAAACCAAATAATTAATGAAATAAAAGCTGTCTTGAATGATGATCTTAAATTAAATTCTGAAAAATTTGGAAATGAAAATGTTTCTAAAATTGTTTTAGACATAACTAAAATAAAAAAAATTGCAGGCTGGAAACCTAAAATTTCATTAAAAAAAGGAATTAAATTGAATAATGAATATATAAAAGAATTTTTAGAAAAAAATAAATAATCTACTCAAAATAATGGTTTTTTATTTAGTGCAAATTAGACATTAAATATAATTAATTTATCCATATAGTGATATCATGAAAATAACAATTATAGGAACCGGTTATGTGGGATTAGTCACAGGAACCTGTTTTTCAGAAATGGGGAATAATGTTTACTGCGTAGATATTGATAATAAAAAGATAGAAAATCTTAAAAAAGGAATCATCCCAATTTATGAACCTGGTTTAGAAGAGCTAGTTATTAAAAATAATTCACAAGGAAATCTTATTTTCACCACTGAAATGTTTGAAGCTTTAACCAATTCAGATATCTGTTTCATTGCAGTAGGAACTCCAATGGATGAAGATGGAAGTGCAGACTTAAAATATGTTCTAGATGCTGCAAAAGAAATCGGTCAAAAAATGTCTCATGATTTAATTGTTGTCAATAAATCAACAGTTCCTGTAGGTACTGCAGATAAAGTCAAAGATACCATACAAAAACAACTGGATAAAAGAAAGGTTAATTATCAAATCAATGTGGTTTCAAACCCCGAATTTTTAAAAGAAGGTGCTGCCGTAGAAGATTTTATGCACCCAGATAGGATAGTTATTGGTTCTGATAAGGAAGACGTTATTGAGATTATGAAAGAATTATATACTCCATTTACTCTCAACCACGAGCGGATGATAACCATGGACATTCGGAGTGCTGAGATGACCAAATATGCATCCAATGCCATGTTAGCCACCAGAATATCTTTTATGAATGAAATGGCCAATATCTGTGAAATCGTTAAAGCCGATATTAACCACGTGCGAATCGGTATGGGTAGTGATAAAAGAATTGGGTACAGTTTTTTATATGCTGGATGCGGTTATGGAGGTAGTTGCTTTCCTAAAGATGTTCAGGCATTAATTAAAACTTCTGATGATCATGGTTATGATTCTAAGATATTAAAAGAAGTAGAGTCAGTTAATAGAGAGCAGAAAAAAATCATAGTCAGCAAAATCATTAAAAGATTTGGAAAAGATTTATCAAATCATGTTTTTGCTGTTTGGGGGCTCTCTTTTAAACCAGAAACTGATGATATGAGAGAGGCACCTTCAGTGGTTATTATTAACAAATTATTAGAATTAGGTGCTGAAGTTAAGGCTTACGATCCCAAATCAATGGAAATAGCCCGAAAATACTACTTTAAAGGTGAAGAAAGTATAGACTTTTTAGATAAATATGATGTGATTGATAATGCAGATGCATTGATTCTGGTCACTGAATGGAAGGAATTTAGAAGCCCTGATTTTGATGAGATTGGTAAAAAGTTGAAAAATAAAATCATTTTTGATGGTAGGAATCAATACAATAAAGATATTTTGGAAAAGATTGGTTTTGAATATCATCAAATCGGAAATTAATTTACCCCATTCTAATTAAAAAGAAGCATCATTACAAACATGGTTGATGAGATAGCCCTAAAAATTAACATGTTAATTTCACTTAAATTAGTAGTCCCAGAATAATATTATTTTTAGTATAAGTATATGTGGATCATGTGCCTATTTTAAAAAATAAAAACAATTTTGTGCACTATACACCTATATCTTCACAAAAATAAAAACAATTTTTTTCTTTTATCCATTCTCTGCTTTAAAAGATTATAGGAGTAAAGTAATTCATCAATATTTTCTTCATCCAGTCTGTCAAAGAATTCATTGCGTTCCCTACGCATAATAACCGGCCTTTTATGGTTTTTGATAAATGCTTCTTCCATAGTTTTAGGGATTATTTTTAATTGATCAACTATTCTATCCAGTAAGGCCTGTCCTTTATCATTATTTACAATTATTAAGGAAGTTCCCCTATCATCAGCCCACTCTTCTTCAATTTTTTCTATTCCCCAGAAATCAGCTATCGTTATATCTCCGGCCCGGTTCTCTTTTACAAATTCACAGTTATAACAGCATGGCCTGGCAGTGAGCCCCATCTGAAATGCCCGGGTGTAATTATTGTATTTAGCATTTTCAATAATGGTTTTACCATTTTCAAAGATTATTTCTACAGAGGGAGATTTCCATCCCTTGGATTTATTCTTGAATTTAAAGTCTATGACTTTTGATTTGAATTTTTCTTCTAAATATTGTATGTATTTCCGGAATACTTTAGGGGATGGGTTGGAATGGCATAATATCTCTGATGTGAATAGATTATCTTTGTTTCCAATATACCCTTTCAATCCGGCTACATGGCACGGAATTCCGGTGAAGAGAACTTTTTTACCATCATCTAAGAGTTTTTTTATCTCGGGAAGGATTCCTTCAATGTTGCTTCTAACATATTTAGAGCCACTGAATTTTTTACACTCATCCAAGGTCTCAGCAATCATGTATCGGGCTTCCATGTTCTCATCATATGCCACTCCCACCACATATCCTCCATTTTCAATAAATTCCTGTGCCAGTGGTAAAAATATTCCTCCAGAAGAACTGAATTCCCTTACTTCTTTATTGAGGCTATAGGCGGCATATACGGAATGCATATCAGTATTTTTTAGTTCAGCTTTAGAGAATATACAAGTTTTTTTGCACAAATCACAATTGTTGCATATTTCTTCATCTATTTGAGGATATACAAACCCTTCAAAATCTTCTACCATACTTATAGCGCCATCGGGGCAGATCTCTTTACAGGCATAGCAGCCATAACATGTCAATTCCAGTTTATTTTCAAAATAATTTGGTTTTACTTTTCCATCTTTGACCATTGATTTTTTCAAGAAGTTAATTGATTCTTCTTTTAAATCATTAATTCTCCTTTCCACATCAGAATAATCGATTTTTACATCTTTAATATTGCCAAATTCATTTGAATCTGTAAATAATACTTGTTTGAGGTTGATTTTTTCTAAAAACTGCAGTACTCGGGCAGAAGTTACCTGGTGTGGTGCAGAGATGAATGGTTTCTGATAGATAATAGAAAAAATATTCCCGTGAAATGAATTGGTTACCACGTATTTTGAATTGGCCAAGACCCCTAAGAATTCCCGAGGCCCCATATCCCCTACCAGACCCATCTGTTTTTTGAATACCTTTTCGGGTTTGAGATAAGGACTTGAAAATACTACAGGTAAGTTTTCTTCCTGAGATATCTTTTCTGCTATTTTATAGAGTTCTTCATTGCGGTCAATGACATATACGAAAATATAGTCCTTATCTTTAAATGATGGGTCTATCTTGAGTTCATCATAGTCTTCTTTTTCCAGAAGCAATGTGGGGTCAATAGTTACATCTAATGTTTTGTCAGTGCATTCTTTTAGGGATTTAATGGATGATTGTTCTCTAATTGAAATATT
>JAUXXK010000303.1 GCA_030681145.1 Methanobacteriaceae archaeon
AAAAGAAGAAAAATGAAATGGTAAACTAATATGATATCCTTTGTTTTGTTGGAACACCTTCTGCAACCTAATAAATTATATATGAATTTTTTAGTATCTTACCTCATAACTGAATAAACGTATATAGTTATTAGACAATTCCCTGAGCCATCATTGCCTTTGCAACTTTAATAAATCCTGCAATATTAGCTCCAACTACGTAGTTGCCTTCCAATCCATATTCTTTAGCCATTTTATCAATATTTCTATATATTTCAATCATGTTTCTTTTTAATCGGGAATCAACCTCTTCAAATGACCAGTGCATATTTGAGCTTCTTTGGGCCATTTCTAGTACACTGGTTGTAACTCCTCCAGCATTAGCTGCTTTTCCTGGTAAGAACATTATTTCCGATTTTAAGAATAATTTAGTAGCTTCGGGGGTTGATGGCTTATTTGCTCCTTCTGCAACATATTTAACTCTATTATTAATAAGTTTTCTTGCTGAATCTTCATCTAACTCATTTTGAGTAGCACAGGGAAGAGCTATATCACATTTTATATTCCAAAGACCTTTACTTCCTTCTTTATAGAGGGTATCTGGAAAATCATTTAAGTATTCATGGATACATTTTCTTTTTTCTTTGATATGTTTTACAAATGGAATAGATATTCCATTTTCGTCATAAATGTAGCCTTTTGAGTCAGACATAGCAATAAGTGTTGCTCCAAGTTGTATAGCCTTTTCAGCTGCATATATGGCCACATTTCCTGAACCAGAAACTATTATCTTTTTACCTTCTAAAGTTTCTCCCCTTGCTTTTAAAGCTTCTTCCAATATATAAATAAGGCCATAACCTGTGGCTTCTGTTCTTACAAGAGATCCGCCATATTCTATTCCGCTTCCGGTTAATACGCAGTTATGTCTGTTTGTAATTCTATTATACTGTCCAAATAGGTATCCTACTTCTCTTAAACCCACACCAATATCCCCTGCAGGGACATCAATTTCAGGTCCTATATAATTACTAAGTTCAACCATGAAACTCTGGCAGAATCTCATAACCTCAGCATCGGATCTGCCTTTTGGATTGAAATCACTTCCACCCTTTGCACCACCTATTGACATGCCGGTAAGACTGTTTTTTAAAATTTGTTCTAATGCTAATAATTTAAGAACCGATAAATTAACCGTTTCATGAAAACGAAGCCCTCCTTTATATGGGCCAAGTGCACTGTTGAACTGAACACGAAAACCTCGATTCACCTGTACTTCACCATTATCATCAACCCATGGTACTCTAAACATAATCACTCTTTCAGGTTCTAAAAATCTTTCTAAAATCTTTGCTTCCTTAAATTCAGGATGCCTTTCAAACACTACATTAAGACATCTTAAAATCTCAGTTGCAGTCTGTATGAACTCTGGTTCGTGAGGATTTTTTCTCTTCAGCTCTTCTAATACATCTTCTACGTATGTCATATTATCATCTCTTATTTAAAAAAATCTTAATGTTATTCAAATTGATTAATAAAACTTAGTACTCTTTCAAATAGCAAATCAGCAGACTCTTTGTTATACTCATGCATTTCTGCATCAGTAAATAAATGTCCTTCTAATGAGTATTCGTAGTACTGATATGAAGCGCCAGAATTTTTTATATCATTAGTGAGTTTAGCCACATTTTTTTCGTCTTTCCAGGGATCAACTTTAGCGTAATGTACTTCTACAGGAACATTTGATGGCCAATTTTCAATTCCCAGTTCTTTTATCGGCAGTGCTGCATGAAG
>JAUXXK010000304.1 GCA_030681145.1 Methanobacteriaceae archaeon
TTTATTATCAAAAATAAAACTGGTATTATACACACTTTCCTTAACTTTTTCAGGTATGGATCCTGCAATTATGTGTATATCAAATTCAGATGCAGCATTAGACATTGAATCAAGAGTCTGACTATTATCAATTCTTTCAGAGTATTCTTCAAATTTACTGTTTTCGTAGGGACAATTAAACATCTCTGGTAGAATAACTAAATCTACTCCATTTCTTGAGCTTTCTTCTACCATACTTTTTGCCTTATCAATATTTTTGTTTTTATTATCCACCACTTTCATCTGACATAGAGCCAGCTTAAATTTATTATACACCATACCACGACCATAACCCATATCTATAGTAAAAATAATTTTATTTTATTGTTAATTATAGTTAATTTAAGTTTTTTATATTTTATATTAATCAGCCATAAAAATAAGTTTATCAACTTGGAATATTATATTAAAAAATATAAGATGGATATAATTCTTGCTTTAAAAAAAGGATTATCATCGAGTATTTGCTTATTAACGTATAATTTTATCAATTTATAAATAGGAAAAAATTCCATGAATTCTCCTGATGATGAAATAAAATCCATAGAAAATTTATTATCTGCAAATGGATATCTCCCAAACTATAATATTGCCCTAACTGTTTTTTTATCGTTAAAACTTAAAAAACCAATATTGATAGAGGGGCCACCTGGAACTGGAAAAACAGAACTATCTAAGGCTGTGGGTAAGGCATTAAAAAGGGATTTTTTCAGAATTCAATGTTATGAGGGAATTACATTTGAACAGATTGTTGGTGAATGGAATTACCAGAAACAACTTCTTCATCTGGAGATGTCCCGTTTAAAAGAATCAAGTGAAGATGTTTTTCAAAATGAATTTTTTATTAAGAGGCCTCTTTTATCAGCATTTATTAACAATAAACCCTCAGTAATCTTGATAGATGAAATTGACAAGGCCGATGAAGAAGTTGAAAGCTTCCTTTTACAGGCTTTGGGAGAAAAACAGATAACGGTAAATGATCTTGGAACATTCGAGATGAATAATGATTTAATAGTGTTTTTAACATCTAATTCTCAGAGAAATCTGCTGGATGAAACCAAAGATAGGTGTTTATATTTATTTATTGATTATCCTTCCTTGGAGCGGGAAATTGAAATTGTAAATACATTAATACCTGAAGCACCACAAAATTTAGTGGAAAATGTGGTGAAGGCAATACAACAGATAAGGAAGATGAAT
>JAUXXK010000311.1 GCA_030681145.1 Methanobacteriaceae archaeon
GCCATGCAGAAGGCCATGATTATCCTCCACATATGATAAATTACCGAGCAAACATCTGGGCTCTTAAAAAGATGGGAGTAACACAAATAATTGCTACCAACGCCGTGGGATCTCTTCAAAAAGTGATTGAACCAGGCAAAATTGTTATACCTCATGATTTTCTTGATTTTACTAAACTACGGCCTGGAACATTCTATGATCAGCGTACAGTCCATATAGACATTACCAACCCATATTGTGATAAAATTAGAAATACCTTGGTTTCTGTAGGGAATGTTGTTGATAATGGGATTTATGTTTGTACTGAAGGACCCCGTTTTGAGACTGCTGCTGAAATTAAAATGTTTCAGATATTAGGAGGTACACTAGTAGGTATGACCGGTATTCCTGAAGCAGTGTTAGCCCGAGAAGTTGAAATATGTTATGGTAGTATATGTCTGGTTTCTAATTATGCTGCTTCCATTTCTCCAGACAAGTTAACCATTGATGAAGTTTTTGAGATAATGGAGAACAGAAAACACGATATTGTTAACTTAATAAATCATGCCATCAAAACCATGCCTTCAGAAGATGATTGTAACTGCCAAAAAGCCTTAGAGGGTGCTGAAGTAGACGAAGTTTAAATAGTAAACTAAAATTTAGTCGCATATTTTTTTAAAAAAAACATTAAAAACTAGTTTCCATATATTTCTTTAAGGATATCCTATTTTAATTCTTTATTTTTTTCTTTTTATTCATTATTTCTATTTTAAAAATTAATTAAGGCCTTTTAAATAAAAATTTAAGAAATATAGTTATTTAAGGAGTAAAACGGACCCATAGCCCATGGAAAATATATTAAACATATGTTTTACAGTTTTTAATCTTAAATATCCCACTATAGATCTAAAACTATTCCAATTCCCATCTTAGAAATCATAACCATGGTAAGATTCACAGGGCCGAGCATAGGATGAATTAAAAATACATCCAGATGTCCTAAATGCCAGATGTTGAAAAGTAGAGTTACAGTTATCCAAGTTAAAAATCTCGGATTAATCATTTCACCAGAATTTTTGATTTTATTCCAGATATAACTCCCGAACATGAACTCTTCAAATGCAGGAGTAATCAAACCAAAAATTATCCCTATTTCCATAACTTCAACCAGTAATATTAAATTAATAATTTAACATTTATTATTCCTTATAAACGAAAATATCCTCAATTGTCACATTAAAAAATTTAGCCATCTTAAAAGCAAGATTTATGGAAGGATCATACTTGTTTTTTTCTATGGCAATAATTGTCTGGCGAGTCACATTCAACTCACGGGCCAGATCCTCTTGAGTAATGTCTTGCATGGCCCGGAAGACTTTTAATTTATTTTCCATGATTAAACCCCTTATAAATATTTAAATAAATATGAGTAATGGAACTATTACGTGAAGTACAATATCTGCGGAAAAATGAGATATCATAGCGGACTCCAAGCCTTTTTTCCAGTAAAGCCATCCAAATAGAACTCCCCCCACTGCATTTAAAATAATTGTGCGAGTAATTAGTAATGGAGTTAAAGTAGTTATGCTCATTAAAACAGGTAAATGGCCCGCTCCAAATATGATCGCTGCCAAGAAAATGGCCAACCATATGCTAATTTTAGATGGATTTCCATCTTTTGATTGTTTTATTTTATAGCAAATCCACACAATTAGTGTCATTAAGAATAGTCTTAGCATGATTTCTTCATTTATTCCACCGTAAAATGATGCCAAAAATCCTTGCCAAGCCGGAGGATTTATGGAACTGACTTGAGCTACATTATTGGTCACACCCAGAAGGGAAAATAAATAATCCATACCCACAATCAAAATACCCACCAATAATCCCAGTCCAATAGATATCCTCAGAATTGGTTTTAAATCATTTTTTATTTTTCTACCTTCAAACCAACCTTCCAATATAGGAAGTCCAAATCCGACTTTTTTTGCTATTTTAAGCCCTATAAAAATGATAATCGCGAAAATAATAGCATTCTGAATAATTTGTCCTGCAAGTAACACGTAAAGCGAAATCTGTAAATTTTCAGGTATGCCTCCCTGAAGCGTAAATACATACGGTAGAATGGCCATTACTCCAAAAATACTGGCCATCCATAAAATTAAAAACAATTTCCGATTTATATTCATTTTATCAACACTCATTTATCCATTGGTTTTATAAAATTTATTTAATATTTTAATATTTTCGATTGTAGTAAATACGAGAAATCCCATAAATGACCAGACATACAACTGCAGATCCTATTAAAATATAACCCGTCAGAACCCATTCAGGAAAGCTATTTCTTAGGGCCAAAATGATTATACCTACGTAAATTATAACTGCTAAAAAAATTCCCAGAGTCATAGAGGATGCTTTTTCATTAATTAATTGAGTTCTTTCATCCTCTACCACCTCACCATCACCTTGAAACATCTCTTTTATATTGTCTCTTTTAATGTAGATAATCGGTATTTCTATAATAACTATTAGAATAGCCAGTAAAACTAAATAAATACTTCCAATAATCAATCCGGCCACCCATAAACCAGTTACAAAAGCCGAAACTATTTTTAAGATCATTCCTTGTTTTTTAAGATTCATGATAAATTCACCTTTATACATTCACTATGTAAACTATACTTTACATTATGTCATATAAAGTTTACTATATGTCAATATTTATTCACATTAAAAATCAAAAGAAATTTAGAGATTATCTAAAAATCATTAGAGGAGGGTCATAATATTAGTAAAAAAAGAATAATGGCCTAAAATATCTTAAAAATTAAAAAATAAATGGGTGCTGATAAATTAATTATTAAATAAAATTTTTTATTTTAAGAATAATTTCTGAGATAAATATTTGTTTAATAAGATTCTAAAAGTATTACATTAAATCAAATCTTAATTTCATTAGAAATAACTTTAATGAATTAATAAATTAATGAAAGAACCCTTAGGAGATCCTATAATGAAAAAAGTTCTGTTATTATGTGCCAGTCCGAGAAAAAAAAGTAACACCATGCAAGTAATGGAAAAATGTGCCGAAGAAATAGAGAAAAACAATGTGGAAACTGAAATAGTATCCCTTAGAAAGATGAATATCGATTCTTGTCATGCTTGTGGTAAATGCAAAAAAATCAAGAAATGCAAGCTGAAAGATGGATTAAATGAGATTATAGGCCAAATAAGAGAATCTGAAGGTTTAATTGTAGGAAGCCCAGTTTACTTTGGTACTGCCAGGGGATCACTCATGGCCGCATTACAGAGAATAGGAATGGTATCTCGAGCTACAGACAACTTTTTGAGCTGGAAAGTAGGAGGTCCTATTGCTGTAGCACGTAGGGGAGGTCATACTGCCACTATACAGGAATTATTAATGTTTTATTTCATTAATGAAATGATTGTACCGGGATCCACCTACTGGAACATGGTCTTTGGATGGGCTCCTGGCGAAGTGGAAGAAGATACCGAGGGAATGGAAACCATACGCTTGTTTGGAGAAAATGTGGCTAAATTAATTAATAAAATTAGTGAATAATTGAATTCACAGACTATTCCAGAATTCATTATACATTTATGTAGTTCATTAATTTATTTTAATATAAGCCATAAATTAAATTTAATGGAGAAATAATTATGAAAATAGCAGTAGCATCTTCAGATGGGATAAATGCAGACCTACACTTTGGAAAAGCAAGTCATTTTTCTATTTATGAATTTGACGAAGAAAAAGCTACTTTCATCGAGAAAAGAAGTGTTTCTATAGATGAAGGCCAAAAACACCAGTGGAAAAAATCATTAGACGTTGTTGAAGACTGTGAAATAGTTATATGTGTTCAGGCCGGCATGAATGGTAAGTTTGGATTGGAACAAAAAGGAATAAAATTGGTGGAAGATGAAGGAACAATAGAAGAAGTGCTTGATCGTTATATAAAACATTATAATTTCATGAAAACCCCAATTTAAAAAAAACTATTTAATAGATTTAAGCTCTTTATTATTTTAAAGTATTTTATTAAAATCATGAAATTTTATTTTCATTTATAATTCTTCTAATTCAGGATTATTAATAATAAGTTATTCTAATTAATTTAAGTAAATATATATTAAATAACTAAATTTTTTAGTTATTTTTTCATTAAAGAACAAGGTTAAATATAAGAATACTCAAAAATAGGAATACTTCAATTTATTGGCGGTGCAAACTTTTTTAAAAATTTACTGGAAATAAACTCAATACATTTATAAATCATGAATTTACTTTATAATAATAAGGTATAATAGTATTTTTTTCAGTTTTGTAATTTGTAAGTTGATCTAAATTATTTAATATTATTTGAATTTGATAACTAGAAGTTTGAATTATTTTCAAAATTCTTTTTACCCAATTTCACAAATAAGGTGATAAAATGGCTAAAGCAAGGCGACGCAGAGTAAGAGATACCTGGAAAGAAAAACAATGGTACAAAATAACTAGTCCTAAGGCGTTCGGAGGAAATGAAATTGGAAATACTCCTTCAAGAGACCCTGAACTGTTACTTAAAAGAAGAGTAGATGTCACAATGAGAGAATTAACCGGTGACTTCTCTAAACAATACATAAAATTAAAATTCCAAATTGATAATGTAGCTGGAAATTCTGCTGAAACCAAATTCATAGGACATCAAGTCACTACTGACTATGTTAGAAGTATGATCCGAAGAGGAACTAGTAGAATAGACACCCCAGTTATTGTAAACACAAACGACGGACACAAAATGAAGGTTCAAGTTCTGGCAATAACTACTAGAAGGGCTAAGTCATCCCAACAAAAATACATGCGAGAAACTATGCAAGAACTTCTAACAAAGATTTCCGCTCAAAAGAGCTATGAAGAACTGATTGAAGGATTGGTTATTGGTAAAATAGCTTCTGAAATTTATCACAAAGCGAAAAAGATCTACCCTCTCAAAAGAGTAGAAATTATTAAAACCAAAGTTTTAGAAGAAGAATAGATTTAAAATCTATTCAAAACTTTTTTAATAAATGAATTGGGATCGGTTATGATATACTGGGAATATGCGATCCTTTGTTTGGTTATGGGCCTTATTACTTATTATAGAGGGGCTCTTGATTTATGGGGATCTCTTTTCATGGTTATCATGGGCCTTATAATCATATTTGTAGCTGGTTTTAACTGGCTCCTTTTAATTCTTATTTTTCTTATATTGGGTTTAATATCCACCAAATACAAACATCAATACAAAAAAGAAATTGGTGTGTACGAAGGGACTAGAACCGCTAAAAATGTTATTTCTAATGGAATCATACCATTTGTAATGGCCACCTTTGGTTATTATGATGTCCTTGTAGGAGGTTTTATTGGTTCCGTAGCTACTGCCACAGCAGATACTATGGCCAGTGAAGTGGGAGTTACACAAACACCTCGCCTAGTTACCAATCTTAAAAAAGTTGCTCCAGGGACGGACGGCGGAATATCAATTTTAGGAACTATTGCTGGTATTTTAGGAGCAGGGAGCATTGGAATATTTGCTTATTTATTAGGTATCTTCCCAGACCCTTTTGTTTCTTTAAAAATATCAATTATTGCAGGTACTGTGGGCTGTTTTATGGACAGCTTTCTGGGAGCAGTTTTAGAGAGAAGAAATTACCTTA
>JAUXXK010000312.1 GCA_030681145.1 Methanobacteriaceae archaeon
CATCTCATGGGACAACAACATCACCTACAAGGACTTGCAGGAGAACCCTGGAGATTACATGTTCCAGTGTGACTTCTTTGAATTTAAAGAACTCATAGATATTAAACCAGAAAACGCCATATACATTAAATCCAAGACAGAACCCTTCAACGATGAAATGGAAATAGATGGTCGGAGAGAAAGAAACTGGCTAAAACACTTCAATATTGAAGTACACACGGGTTACCATGCATCAGGCCATGCCTGTGGCCCGGAGATACTTGATTTGATTAAAGAGATTTCACCAGAAAGTGTCTACCCTGTGCATACCCGTCATAAGGAGAAGTTTCAGGTACTGGAAAAAGAGGGCATAAAGGTAAAGAATCCGGGGTTAAAATAAAGGTGGAGTGAATATTTTCAGACAGGTTAGTTGGCCCATTAAATTAAGGTATTGGGGAAAAATAAACCTTATTTAGTAACTATCACATAAAATATAATTTATTATGTTTAAAATTCACCAATGCGTTATTCTATCTATTTATATCGCCAGGGGATGTTATTGGGGATTTAACCGTTTAATTATTATATTATTAAATTAATATATTATAATATAAATTAATATAATCATTTAATGTATGGGGGTGCATTTTATTGCTAATCAAGGATAAACGCGGTCAGGGAGGGGTAGAATATTTACTGCTTCTAGGTGGGGTGATTGTAGTGGCCATTGCTGCTATTATGATCTATCAGAGTTATTTTGATATGGGATCTGGTGGTGAACCGGTGGATGTCACCATGAATATAACCCACATAAACAGTAACTTTGCTTTAAAATATGTTTATCAGGTTAATGATACAACCAATAATACTAATTCTCGTATAAGGTCTAATAGTGGACAATTCCAGTACCTGAATCGGGGTCAAACCAATTCGGTTTATCTGGGGAAAATGGATCCGGGCTCCAGTTTTAATGTTATGGTGGCGGTGGGCTGGCCGATACCACACCAGAATGATCTGGCGGGTTCAGACTGGACTGGTAATAATCGTTGGGTACGGGTGGATCTGGCCATGGGAGATGATGTCACTAGCTGGGTTGTGGCCGGACCTTATGATTGGAGAAATAATCCCTCGGGAGCGGTAATTAAATCATTCACCGTACCTGGAGCGGGCGGAGGAATACTGAACCTCAAGGATGATATATTTGAAGTAAGAAATAAAACTATGCCCTGATTTTGAGATAAGCACCTTGGCGGTGCTAATCTTACATTATTCTTTTTTTT
>JAUXXK010000252.1 GCA_030681145.1 Methanobacteriaceae archaeon
ATGACTGATGTTTGTCTTTGCCAGTACACTACCCATGGGCATTGTGGAATTATTAATAATGAACGTGTTTTAAATGATGAATCTCTTGAAAATCTGGCTCGTACTGCACTTTCTCATGCTGAAGCGGGTGCAGATGTGGTGGCTCCTTCAGATATGATGGATGGTAGAGTAGGATCCATAAGGAAAATGCTGGACTTGAATGAATATGAAGATACTATAATTATGTCTTATGCAGCTAAATACGCATCATCATTTTATTCGCCATTTAGGGAGGCTGCATGTTGTTCACCATCTTTTGGTGATAGAAAAACATATCAAATGGATCCTGCCAATTCAAAAGAAGCATTAAGAGAAGCTGAACTGGATATTAATGAGGGTGCAGATATATTGATGGTAAAACCCGCACTGCCATACTTAGACATTATAAAATCTATTAAAGAAGAATTTAAAATGCCTACCGCAGCATACAATGTTAGTGGGGAGTATTCCATGATTAAAGCAGGGATAGAATCGGGTTATCTAACAGAAGATTCTATTTTTGAGACGATTCTTTCTATCAAGAGAGCAGGAGCTGATTTAATTATATCTAATTTTACCCCTCATTTTTTAAATATTTTATGAGAAAAAATTAAACTTATTATTTTAAAAAATCAGGAAATATTATTCATTAAAATATATAATAGGAATAAAAATTATTAATATATTATTACACTATCTTTAATTATCATTTAATTGAAAACAGGAGTAAATCACATGGATCCAGATTATATTGCTAAATCAGCACAAATAGCATCTGTTTTAGAAGTAAGCGGGCATCCTAAACCAGGAAATGTTCATAGAACTCAGGACTTTGATGACATGGTCTACGAAGACTTTCTAATAAGCGGGGTAGTCATTGGAGATGTTATTCGCAAGGCTGCTTTAAGGGGTCAAAATTCACAGAAAACCCTTAATTTTTCCGAAATTAAACTGGGGGAGTTAATTCTTGAGGCTGTAACTGAGACTAATAAGTGGGTTGATACCAATACAAATTTGGGCATAATAATGATGATGGTTCCATTAGCGGCAGCCGCCGGAATGAAAAATGATTTTCACAACATTAGGACCAATTTTACAAAGATAATGGTAGACACTACTGCTGAAGATGCGGTTAATTTATATAAGGCCATTGCATTGGCTGATGCTGGGGGCATGGGCAAACGAAAAAATCTTGATGTTACTAGTGATGAGTCTCAAATTCAGCTTATAGAAAATAAGATTAATATGTTTGATATTTTAAAAATATCTGCAGAATGGGATCTATTGGCCAAAGAATTAACTACATCCATGCCGGTTACATTTGAAAATGGTTTTCCTACATTTAAAAGAATCCAAACTAATTACAGTACTAATTCGGCAACGGTACAAACATTTTTGAACATATTATCTCAGTTTCCAGACACCCTTATTTCCCGAAAAGTTGGCCTAAAAAAAGCAGAAGAAATATCACACAAAGCCAGAGATATATTAAATATGGGCGGTATACTTACTCTTGATGGTAAGGAAGCATTGAAAAAGTTTGACAGAGAACTTTCACAAAATAATTTAAACCCCGGCACCACAGCAGATATAACCGCAGCATCCATAATGGTTGCGTTATTAAGTGATTACCATAATTATATGGATTAAAATTTTTAATCGATTTATTAGAAAAATAATTTAATAGTATAAATGCTATTTATTAAAAGTGTTTATTTAATTTAAATAATCAAACTATATTTATTAAAAGCGTTTTTAAACATTTCAAAATTTAATTTAACTTTATCACTTACATTAATAAACAGATTTCTAAAATCTCTGATAAGGAGCAAATAATATGCAAGAAGACATGGAACGAATTATTAACGAACTACATCTTTACGAAAAAAAGGTTTTAAAATCATTAGAATCATCCCCAAAATCAGTTACTCCTGAAGAAGTTGTTAATTTTCAAACCATGGATATAAAATCTGTTATGAGTGCGGCTGGTTCTCTAGCATCTAAAGACATTATACTAGTTAAAAAAGATGTGGAAGAAATATTAAGTTTATCTAAAGATGGAAAAAACTATGCTCGAGATGGACTTCCTGAGAGAAAACTCTTAAATCTTCTTCAACAAGATGAAACAGTCCATATGAAAGATTTGGGTGCAAAATCTGGATTAAGTCCTGGTGATGTTAAAATTGGTGTGGGTTGGCTAGTTAGAAAGAGTTGGGCAAAAATTAACAAGGGCCAGGTTACCATAACCGAGCTTGGAAAAGAAATGGGTGATGAAAAACAGGACGATGAAAAACTTTTATCAATAATTCTTGAAAAAGGACAAATTTCAATGGATGATCTGGATGATTCATTGAAAGAAGGATTTAAATTAGTTAAAAGTAGAAAGGGCCTTATTAATATTGATAAAAATACATCTCACCATTTTGATTTAACTGAAAAGGGAAAATTAATATTAAGCAATGGTATTGTAATTCAAGAAGAGGCTACTCAACTCACCCACCATCAATTAAAGTCTGGGGAATGGAAAAGTCTAAAATACCGAGGTTACGATATTCAGACTGAGTTTCCGGAATTCAATCCGGGTAAAATGCATCCTCTAAGACGAATCATTGAAGAAATCAGAAACGTGTTCATCAATTTAGGGTTTACGGAATCAAAAGGACCAGTACTGGAATCTGCATTTTGGAATTTTGACTGTTTATTCCAACCACAGGATCACGCCGCCAGAGAAATGCAGGACACTTTTTACATTAAAAACCCATCCCATTCAAAACTTCCGGATTCTGATCTGGTGGGTAGAGTTGCTAGAGCTCATCAGGATGGGGGAGAAACAGGTTCTGAAGGATGGGGTTATTCATGGGACGAAGATGTGGCCCGGCAGTCTGTTTTAAGAACCCACACCACAGGAGTTTCTGCCAGATTTTTAAAAGATAATGAACCTCCTCTAAAAATGTTTTCTGTGGGAAGAGTGTTTAGAAGGGAAACCATTACCTACAAACACCTTCCAGAATTTCACCAGGTTGAGGGTATTGTAGCAGGTGATGATATTAATTTCAGGAATCTTTTAGGAATAATAAAAGAGTTTTACAAGAAATTAGGATTTGAAGTCAGATTTAGGCCGGCTTATTTCCCTTATACCTATCTATCCATGGAATGTGAGATTTATCTACCTGAAAAAGAAAGTTGGATTGAACTAGGCGGGTCGGGTATGTTCCGTCCTGAAGTTTTGGAACCTCTTGGAATTGAAACACCAGTTGCAGCATTTGGTTTGGGAATAGAAAGACTTGCAATGATCCGATTGGGTATAACTGATATTCGAATGTTATATAAAAGTGATATGGGCTTTTTGAGGAAGCTAGCGATTACTCAAGGCGTGGATATTGGGGATTAATCAATCCTTATTTTTTTCAAAATCAAATTGTAGATATAAAAAATTCCCAAAAATTTCAAATTAAAAAATATAAAAAATAAATCACTATTCAACTCATAATTTAAAAAATAAATATTTATTATATTTTTTAATAATATAACACAATTAAATGGCCAAGGTTACTTTATAATATTCTCCATCCTTTTTATGAATTTTTTTTATTATTTCTTTATTTTCCAGTGATATTAAAATATGATACATCCTGAAATTACTCACCTTTAGATTACCATATAATAAATTTCCTTCTAAAATATATCGAGAAACTAGCTGGTCATCTCCAGTTAGGCTTCTTATTATCTTCAAAGCTTCAAGTTCTATTTGATCTAGTTCCGCGGTTCTCACTTCTTTACGGGTATCCACCACTGATATTTTTTTAGTGTTTTCCAGAGCTTTTATTTTCCCATCAATTCGACTAATAAGATTTTTTCTTTCTAAGTCTTCTAAAACCTCTTTGTATTGATTTTCTGTTAGATAAATTTCCATTTTAAGCTTTTTGTCGGATATACCATTTGTTTATTCCATTTGAAGATAATTTATCTGGTTTA
>JAUXXK010000314.1 GCA_030681145.1 Methanobacteriaceae archaeon
TAACACTCATCAAAACCATAATAACATTATACTATTACTTTGTTCTAAGGTGTAATTAATTTTTTATTTCTCACCAAAAACCATTATAAACCACCTCAACCATAAGACACTAAACAAGAAACCACGAGGACCATAAATTGCAAAAACGAAAACACATATTCCTTGATGATAAGGCCAAAGTCAATAGAATGGCCAACAAAATAAGGAAATATGAGAAATACAAGCCTCATAGTCTAAAAACTTCCGATGAAGATTCCCGCCTGCAGGAAAAACTGGCCATGCTCAGCATAGTAGCCAGTAATTTTATGATGACCGGTCACAGCCCGACCCTGGTTTTAACCAAAAGGGAAGAAGGAGATGAAGTCTTACTACCGGTAGGTGGAGGCCAGAAGGACCGGGCCCGGGAGATAATATCCAAAGTGGATTTCAGGAAACTCTATCGTGGAGGAAAGGGCCGAAAAACAGATCCCTTGATGATAGTGACGGCCATCTGTATGTACGTTATGCGCCAGGATAACCCTAAAAGAGGAGATATAAGATATTCCAACGATTTTATTAACAAAGTCGGGGTTACCAAGGATGTTTACCAGCATGTTAGTCAGAAGCTGGATGAGTTTCACAATTCCTGAAAAATTTATTTTTAGATTTTCCATTCAACTTGGTTTTTAACTTTAGAATTTACTTTTTTGTAGCTACGCATTGATTTAAATGTAGCATATGATATTTCCATATTTCACATTGAAAATAAATTTATTAACTCATTTTTTCTTAACATAATTTTTAATTTTTTATTCTATTAAATAACTTTAAAAATTATTTTAATGTTATTATACTCCGTTAATTAACTTTTATCGGTTAAAAATTATTTAATTAGAAAATAAACTCAAATATTCTTATATTTGAATACAAAAATATAAGTATTTTTGATAATATAATACTTTTATTTATGCTGATAAAAGGAGGTTGTAGATGTGTTTAAAGAGAAAGAAGGTTTCAAGTATGCTATGCCAGCTCACTTTGGAGGTGGAAAATTTGATCCTGATGCAAAAATCATTCAAAAGGCGATGGGCCTGGCCATGAGCTATGAAACCGACAGAGATCTTCTTGAAAATTTTATTCCCGAAGGTTTTGAACTGTTGAAACCACAAGTTGATGTGGCTTTCAATAAATTCACACAAATCAATTGGATGTATGGTGGACAATACAATCTGATAAATGTCTCTGCACCAGTAAGGTTCCATGGAAATAAAGATGAACTAGATGGGGACTATACCCTGGTAGTATGGGAAAATAGAACCGCACCTATATTAGGGGGGAGAGAAGAGACAGGAATTCCCAAAATTTTCGCAGATATAGAAGACTTGCATATTTTAAAACCTCATTATGCCACTACAGTTAGTTATGAAGGAAACACTTTTTTAAAAATGAATTTTGAAGCAACGGAAACGGTAGAAGGTGAGGATTTAGAACGGTTAAAATCTCAATTTAAAACCATGAATACTCTGGGCTGGAGATATATTCCTAAAGTGGGGGCGCCCGGGGCAGATTTAAATCAGTTTATACTGTATCCCCAGGGCTTAGAACTTGAAAGAGCACAACTTGGAAAAGGAGACTTAAAATGGACGGAACTAACTCCCCTGCAAAACCCGGCTCAATACCATATTATTAACAGTTTGGCGTCGCTGCCTAAAAAAAAGATAATTCAAACAGCATTAATTGAAGGAAAAGCTATTCTCCGTGCAATGGCGGCAAGAATAATTGAATAAAAGATAGGAGTGATAATATGGTAAATTCAGATTATTATGATGGTAAAATTTGTCTGGTAACCGGCGCAAACTCAGGTATTGGCTATGCAATCAGTGAAGAACTCTTAAAGAGGGGAGCTATTGTATATATGTTGGGCCGTAATCCTAAAAAGGTTGAAGAAGCGGCTGAACAGTTGTCAGTGTACAAAGATAAAATTAACACCATAATCACCGATGTAACCAGCCAGGAGCAGGTTGAAAAGGCAATTAAAGATACCGCAAAAGAAGCAGGTAGTCTGGACTTTTTATTCAATAACGCAGGAATTGGGGGCACTTTACAATTTGAAACAGCCACTCTTGAAGATTGGAAAAATATATTTGATGTAAATGTGTGGAGTGTAATCTATGGGGTTAACACAGCGGTTCCCATAATGCTAAAGCAAGGATCAGGCCATATTATTAATACCAGTTCTATTGCCGGGCTTGTCCCGTTTCCTTTCCAGGCACTGTACTCCCTTACAAAATTTGGGGTTACCGGAATGACGGAATGTTTAAAATATGAATATGCGGATAAAAACCTCCATTTTTCAACCATCTGCCCCTCTAACATTGCCACACCCATATTTAAGAAATCAATTGATGGTACAGTTCATGATCAGATTAAAATCCCTGATGATGCCTATCCTGCTGATAAAGCGGCAGAACTAATTTTAGATCGGGTTTCTGAGCATAAGGGAATTATAGTGGTACCGGAAGATCAACTAATTGACTTGTGGCATGAATATGCATCAGAGGATCCGGAAGCAGATAAGCTTCTGTTACAAATGGCAGCACAGCGCCGGGATGCCTATGAAAAGGGCGGAAGTTACTACTGATATTGCTGAGGGGGAATATTTAATTTGCCATCGGTAAAACAGAATTATATTAAAATGATGGATGAATCGAATCTTTCCATGGAAGTTGTGCTTTTAATTCTCCTGGGGGTGTTCATGTTCCTCTTGGGATTACTTCTATCCAAAATAAGTACTGGAGAGTTATCCTACACTCCAGATAGCACATACGGGCTATTCCTGGTCATTATTTCTTTTCAAATAATAACCATGGGAAAAACGCCTTTCGGAGATTTAAATCGATCATGGGCACTTATTATAATGGGGGTGTTGGTGGCAATTCTGGGAATGGTTTCTTGTTTTATTCTAGGATATTTATCGGAATTAGTTCGTATATTAGTGGGAATAATCCTTTTTGCTGGAGGAATTGTTCTTTTAATAAAACTATTTCTTTCTAATGAAAAGGCAAAATCGTGGATAAAGATACCTGGAATATTAAGACAGTTAATTGCGGCCTGTGCTCTGGTATATGGAATTACAATTATATCTGGACTAATAACCCTCATCCCGGGGATAACTACAAATCTTCAAACAGCATGGGTCTTATGCATATACGGATTTAGCTTTTTTTATCTGGCATGGTGCATTCATAAAGTATCAAGGATTTATCCTGAAGAAAAAAAGGTGGATGATTTAAAAACTTCTTCTAAACACTTTAGTTTTTTTCAAGAAGCAAAGCTTCCCCTTTCCAGCGCGATAATAATTTTAGTAGGAATTCTTCTCATACTTTTAGGGATTTTGCTTTTCCCAGTGACTTTTGGATTAGTTCCATTTTCTCCTGATGGTCAGCTAGGACTCTTAATGGTTATTGTATCTATACAAATGATGGCGCTAGGAGAAACGCCCATGGGTCAATATAAACGATCCTGGCTGCTCATAATAATTGGAATTATTTTCGCAGCATTAGGGATTGTCTCTTGTATTGTGCCTGGGATTTTGACGGGCTTAATTCAGATACTTATAGGAGTTTTGAATATCTTCGGAGGGACATTACTTCTTATAAAAAGGTTTTTCCCATTTGATGGAATAAAAAATCAGGTTTCTAAAAAAGATCAGATTTCTGAAACTATTCTTGTCCCACCAGTTGTAAAAAAAATGATAGTTACTCAGACCGTGCTCAATATTGTATCTATAATTTTTGGTTTATCCATGATTTTAGGAGGTATAATATCTGGATTAATCGTGGCGGGGGTTCTGGTGATTAATGGAATTCTTTTATTTGTATTAGTTATTTTACTTCACAAGATAGGTCAAATTGAAACTGAAATGAAAAAAACAGATGCTTCAGCGGTTTAAATATGATATTCCATCATTTTAATATTTTTTTTATTAAAAATAATTCAATTTTTGGTATAGTGATATAAAATATTGAACACATTTTTACTCTTTCAAATTTTAATTTCATTAGAATTTTCTAATATTTACAAGTTTTTAAATAAACTCGCTGTGCTATATAATATATCTACAATTTCTAGAAAAGAGGAAATTAAAACTTTATTTACAAGATTAGGGAATTTTTAATATGTTAAACTTACTCAAAGAAAAAATAGCAGATTTTACTGAAAATAGCCAAGAAAATTTCTTAGATGATCTGGATATGATGCAAATTTATGATAAACCGCTGATTTCTATAGCAGCAGCATCTGATCTCCTATGGGAAAAATTGAAGGAACCTCAAGTAATGGGCCCACAACATTTAAGTCCTGAAGAATGGCTAGCTGGAGCAAAATCAGTTATTTCTTACTTCTTACCATTTACCGAAGATATTCGAACTTCTAATAGGTCCAAGGGCCTCCCCTCAAAAGAATGGCTTTTTGGGCGTTATGAGGGAGAGATGTTTAATACTTCTCTAAGATCCTTTATTATTGGCGAAATAGAATCCTCTGGTGCCAGAGCTCTCGCTCCATTTTTTGATAAACGCTTTGAAATCGCTAATCATGTAAGCAACTGGTCAGAACGTCATGCAGCATTTATTGCAGGCCTGGGAACATTCAGTTTGAATGATTCTTTAATCACCACCTCTGGAGCGGCAGGTCGTTTTGGTAGTGTTATTGTGGATGTGGATTTTGAAACTACACCTAGAATATATAATGAAATAGATGAGTACTGCACTAAATGTGGGGAATGTATGGATCGCTGTCCACCGCGGGCCATCACTGAGAATGGTAAAGATAATAATGCCTGTTCTAAATTCCTGGATAAGATGCTTGAGTTAAATAAACCCAGATATGCGTGCGGTAAATGCCAAACTGGAGCCCCCTGTGAACATAAGAATCCAAAGACCATCTGAACTGTGATTTAACTTTTTTCATCAAATTTTCTTTTAAGCATCTATGTCCGATTTTTCCTAGGGCATTATTTCTAGAGCATATATTTTGCAAAATTTAATAAGACTTATTTTATAATTACTCATCAATCAGCTTTTTATTTCTATTTTTTTTCAATTAATTGCTATTTTTTAAATAATTAAACTAAAAATCAAAATATATTAAAAATATCAATATAAACTTTAATTATATTGAGGTATGGATTGATAAATTCAATAAATTTATATACTATCATTAATAATGTTAAGTTAGATGTAGTCAAATTGAATTTTCAAATTCAATTTTAAGGTAGGGAGTAATTATGAAGGCGAGAAAATTGAAAATCTATGTTAAAACGGATAAATTTTCAATTCCCATTCCTTCTTTGAGATTTTCGACCGTTAGATGGATTTCTAAAACAATAATTAGACTTTCTCCTCCTAAAATGAGAAAAAACTGGGCAAAATCTTCTACTGAAAATAAACTAGCTGAATCCATCTTAAAAAATCTGACGAGTGAAGATATTGATAAGATTATGGATCAACTAGAACAGGAAGAACCATTTGAACTGGTGAATGTGGAGGCCGAGGATGAGAAAGATGGCAAAGTTGTGGTGAAAATCTACACAATTTGATGGGTGATTGATATGAAACGTGAAGTACCAGGAAACTGTCCCATATGTGATGGTGAAATTAAAGTCACTGAAATTCGGTGCAAAAGATGCAAAAGTATTATAAAAGGCGTATTCGACCTTTGCAAGTTTTGTAGATTAACTAACGAACAAAAATACTTTGTAGAAGTCTTTATTAAAAATAGGGGAAACATCAAGGAAATTGAAAAAGAATTAGGGATATCCTACCCTACGGTAAGGAATAAACTGGATGAAGTAATTTCTGTTTTTGGCCACAAAGTTGAAAAACCTTCTATTGATAAAAAAGACATCCTAGAAAGGCTTAAAAATGGAGAAATTACTAAAGATGATGCTTTAAAATTACTCAGCGAGTAAAAATGCTTTAAAATAAATGTCAAAATTTTGGAGTGATTAAAATGTCAAAAAATGTTTCACAAGAGAGAATACAAATTTTAGAAATGGTTGAAGAAGGAAAAATCAATACAAAAGATGCCATGGAACTGCTTGATGCTTTAGAAAGAAATACAGAATTAATAAAACCTAAAACAGACGCTAAATGGTTAAAGATTCGAGTTAGAACCATGGATGACAATCCCAAGGTGAATGTGAACATACCTATTTCACTGGTTGAGGTGGGATTAAAACTGGCCAAGAAATTC
>JAUXXK010000323.1 GCA_030681145.1 Methanobacteriaceae archaeon
TTCAGCTCCAGGAATATGCTCTTTTTTGAAATCGTCATATGGTCGTATATCCAGAATACTTATTTCGGGATACTCTTCCATTAATTTAAGGGCTTTTTGGGGGCTAATGGTTATAAATTGAGACATAATAAAAACTCACTAATTAAATCATTTCAGACTTCATAATTTATATCCAGATCTTTATTTGTTCAAGATTATTGGCCAGTCCCACTGACAATTACCTATTTTGGTGTTTTAGGTATCTGATGGAATTTAGTGTAACTGAATCTTTCAGTAGTTGTATCTTGATCATTTACTAATGATGCATTTATTATCTGCATATCTTTTATTTCACAAAAAACATTTTTTATATTAATTCTATATAGAACTTGATTCTATATAATTTTTATTCCAATAGCTTCTTATTTTTTACCCGCACTGCTTTTTAGCTTCATTCAATTTATAGATGATTCTTAACCGAAATATTAATTATCATATATAAATGATTTTTTTGGTGCTCATTATCTTCTAATTCTTCCAGATATCTCGGGTAGATTTCTTCATGCCAAGTTTTTCTGCATCATTTTAATGATAATTTATTAAATCAGTAACTCTTTAAGGAAATAATCATAATTCAATATTATGAAAACTCATGTTTCAATTTCTTCAGGGGAAATTAAAGGGCCTTTAAACCTCTATTTAACTATAAACAGTGGCCAAACTTCTCAACCGGCATGGGCTATAGATAATAATTACTATAAAGAATTTTTACTAGTAGATAATCAACCATTTTTAATTAAATTATCTCAAGAAGAATTAATAGGTTCTGTAGAAATGGAAATAGAATCTAATAGCGAATTTAACTTAAAAACTATCCTGAAAGAGGTAAGACGTATATTTGATTTGGATTATGACCTAAATAATTTTTATGAATTTTTAAAAGAAGACCCTAAATTGGCCCCCACTATTGATTTTTGCAAAGGCTTAAGATTGTTCAAGGCCCAGAATATATTTGAATGTTTGATTTCTTCCATATGCTCTGCCAATAATTCTATTATTAGGTGGAACCGGTCCATAAGGGTCATGCGAGAAAAATGGGGGGACTCTTATAAATTACCTTCTGGAAAATTTCACACTTTTCCTTCCCCTTCAACAATTCTTAATCTTCCAGAGCATGAAATTGAAGAAATGGAGTTGTGTGGTGGAGATAAGAATATTGAAGAATGTATACACAACCTTAAAGCATGTGGGGTTGGATATAGGGGTAAATACATAAAAAAGGCTTCGAGTATGCTTAATCATGATTTGAAACTGGAAAAATTAGGACAAATGAGTTATGATAATGCATTCGAGACCTTACTGGAATTTC
>JAUXXK010000324.1 GCA_030681145.1 Methanobacteriaceae archaeon
AAAATAGAATAATTAACCTATTTTAATTAATAATTATGTTGATAAATTATATTATATTCCAGGCCATATGAATTAATCTATATTATATATCTGGATGAAAATAAAGTTTAATTTAAAGATGATTAATAATAAAGGAGTTCAATAAATGACAAAAATACTTGTTACTGGCGGAGCTGGATTTATTGGGGCTAATTTCGTTAGATACATGTTAAATAGTTATCTTGATTACGAAATAATTAATTTAGATACTCTTACATATTGTGGGAACTTAGAAAATCTAAGTGGAATTGAAGATAACCCAAATTACAATTTTATTAAAGGGAACATTAATGATAAAAAACTAATCCATGAAATTGTTTCAGATGTGGATTATATTATAAATTTTGCTGCTGAATCTCATGTAGATCGAAGTATAGAAAATCCAGAAATATTTATTAAATCTAACATATTAGGTACTCAAGTTCTTTTAGATGCTGCTAAAGGATACGGGGTGAAAAAATTTTTACAAATTTCTACCGACGAAGTTTATGGTTCTTTAGGAAAAAATGGGTATTTTAAAGAAGACACTCCTCTTGCTGCAAATAGTCCTTATTCTGCCAGTAAAGCAGGTGCGGATCTGATGGTTCGGGCATATCACGAAACTTTTGGCTTGCCCATAAATATCACAAGGTGCTCTAATAATTATGGTCCTTACCAATTCCCTGAAAAATTAATTCCATTGATGATTTCTAATGCTCTTGAAGACAAAGAACTACCGGTTTACGGAGACGGTTTAAATGTGAGGGATTGGTTGCATGTATATGACCACTGCACAGCCATAGACCTGGTTCTGCACAAGGGAAAAATTGGAGAAGTGTATAACATCGGTGGAAATAACGAAAAGAAGAACATAGAAATTGTTAAATTAATTCTTCAAAACCTAAAAAAACCAGAAACTCTCATTAAATATGTTAAAGATCGATTAGGGCACGACAGAAGATATGCTATTGATTCCAGTAAAATACAAAAAGAGTTAGGATGGAAACCAAAATACACTTTTGAAACAGGTATCGCTGAAACCATCCAATGGTATTTAGATAATCCGGAGTGGATGGAAAAGGTGAAAAGTGGAGAATATCAGGATTATTATGAAA
>JAUXXK010000326.1 GCA_030681145.1 Methanobacteriaceae archaeon
GAATTTATTTAAAAAAAATGCATTTGGAAAAGATCTTATTTTACTTGTCGTTTTGGATGAAATAGATATTTTACTTAAAAATGATGGTGATGGAATATTATACACACTTACTCGTACTGATAATGTAGCTATACTTTCCATTAGTAATTATGTCGATTTTAAAAAATTTATAAAACCACGAGTTAGAAGTAGTTTACGAGATAGAGAAATTGTTTTTCCTCCATATGGCGCTCAACAATTAGTAGATATCCTTGAAGAAAGGTCTAAATTATCTTTCAATAAAGATGCTCTGGAAGGTGATGTAATACCTTTATGTTCTGCTATGGCAGCTAAAGAAGAAGGTGATGCAAGATATGCTCTGGATTTACTTAGAACTTCTGGTGAGCTTGCTGATGAAAAAGATTCTGAAGTAGTTAAAGGTGCATATGTTAGAGAGGCTAAAGATTATATTGAACATAATAAAATCACAGATATAATAATGACTTTACCTAGCCAACAACAGAGAGTTTTAGAGTCCATTCTTTATTTAACAAAACGAAAAGAAGAAATAACTTCTGGAAGGCTTTATGAAGTATATACAGATGTCTCTAAAGGAGATACGGTTTCTTACAGAAGAATTTTTGATTTTATAAATGAACTGGAAATGTTAGGATTAATATCTACTAATACTGTTTCTAGAGGTAGAGCTAAAGGGAGAACTAATATAATTGATTTACAATGTGATACTGAAGTTTTAGAAGATGCTATATGGGGAATGTAATTATATCTAATTTTTTTTTTTAAAATAAAATTAAAATTAATAATTAAAAAGATTTTAATAATGCATCTAAAAGTGCCATACGTACTGGAACTCCATTAAAAGCTTGATCAAAGTATTTATCATATGATGTGTTATCAACATCAGTTGATATTTCATCCAATCTTGGTAAAGGATGCATGACAATTAAATCTTTTCCTTTTAATAGATCTGCATTAATCAAATAGGCTCCTTTAATTTTAGAATATTCTTCTGGATCTGGAAAACGTTCTTTTTGTATTCTGGTAACATACAAAACATCTACTTCATCCAAAACTTGATGAATATCATCAGTTTCTTGAGTAACTGCTTTTTCTTCTTTTAAATCATGAAGTGTTTCTTGTGGCATTCTAAGTTCTGGAGGTGATACAAAACTCATTTTAGCACCAAACATTCCTAATGCGTAGGATAATGAATGAACTGTTCTCCCATATTTTAAATCGCCAATTAAAGCCACATTTAACCCTTTTATTTTTCCAAAAATCCTTTTCATGGTGTAAATGTCAAGTAATGTTTGAGTAGGGTGCTGTCCTGAACCATCACCAGCATTTATTACAGGAACATCCACTATATCTGAAACATATCTTGCGGCACCCTCAAGATTGTGTCTAATTACTAGTGCATCTGCATATTTAGATATCATACGAGCTGTATCAGCTAAATTTTCTCCTTTAGTAACTGAACTGGCGCCAGTTTCTGCAAAACCTATGACTCCTCCACCTAATCTCTTCATTGAGGTTTCAAATGATAATCTTGTTCTGGTGGACGGTTCATAAAACATCATTCCCAAAATTTTACCCACCATTCCTTGACTCATTTCCTGAGATCTGGCAACAGGTTCCATATGCTGGGCCTGTTTTAAAATAAAATTTATATCTTCTTTACTGAAGTCTTTGATAGAAATAACGTTTTTAAGTGAAAAAGACATTTATATCATCCTTAATTATTAAATTATTAATTATAATTAATTCTATTAATTATCTATTTAATATTATAGATTAAACACAGATCTATATAATGCATCATAACTTCCTGATAAAACTTAAATAACCGGTGTGACCAACCATACGTGTTTTTGGCCTGGTACCTTTAACTTTAACCTCTATCTCTCTTAATATACATTCTATACTATTAATCTCTGAAAAACCAACTTTTTTAGCTATTTTATGTAATATTTGAACTTGTTCTATATATGGAGCATAAACTGCTACCCATCCTCCAGTTTTTAAACTATCATAAACTAATTCCATCATTTCCCATGGTTTTGGAAGATCCAAAAATATTAAATCAATTTCTTTCTCTTCAATTCCTTCTTTTATATCTTTATTTTTAATTTCAACATTATCTAACTGAAACTGATCTATATTTGACTGAGCAATATTGGCGAAATCTTCTCTTATTTCATAGCTGTAAACTCTGCCTTGTTTACCAACTACATTAGCAAAATGGAGGGCAATAGCTCCTGCTCCAGTACCTGCATCTACTACACGATCTCCACAACCCAATCCAGTATATGATATAACTATTCCAATATCTTTAGGCAGAAGTATGGAACACCTGCGCTGCATAAGTTCAATTAAATCATTTACATCAGCTTTTACAACTTTAATTTTTTTACCTAGATGGGTTTCAAGTGTATCACCAGGATTACTAATTTGAAGTTCTTCTTTTTTTATAATTCCTAAATCATTCTGGAAATCCTTGTCAGAATTAAATAGATATTTCTTCCCTCTTTCATCTATTAAAATAAACAAATTATCACCTTATTAAATTAAATAGATTCTATGAATCTTCCTCTTATCAGAGGTTTTATTTGTTCTCATCAATAAGCTTCTTATCTTGATCTATTTTTATCTTTTTGAACTCCATGTCCACCACTTTTTTAATACTTTCAGCGATTTTTTTTCCAATTCCATCAACTTTTTGAAGATCATTTTCTGAAGCATTTATTATGTTTTTAACAGATCCAAATTCTTCTAACAATTTACGTGCATTTATTGGCCCCACATTGGGTAAAGACTCAATAATAAAAAGTTTTTGTTCTAACAGTGTCAAAGGTTTTTTTTCGGTACGAACTTGAACTGGCTGTTTTTCTTGGGTATTTTCTCTAATTGCAATACGTCTTATCATAGCAGCTGTGTCTTCAGCAGATCTTGTGGGGATTATAGGTATTCCAAAATCAATTGCAATTGCTGCCAAAGCTCCTCTTATCGCATTAGGATTCATAAAACCAGAATATAAATTATCTCCTTCTAATATAATAACAGGTTTATCAAATTCTTCTACCATTTCTTTTGCTTGTTTATATAATCTTTTATCTGCAATGGAACTAACAAAATCAGCTGCTGTTTTTCTTTCCAAAGCAATTTCATTTGTAATTTGATAATCTGCTACTGCCATAGACTTAATTTTTATATCCAAACCTAATTTACTCAATTCTCTTAAAACGCGAGAATTTCCTTCCCTTGAATCTGCATATATCACTGGTTTCATGGATGCTATAGGTTGTTTATTATTCCCCAGGATCTTTTTAACTTTCTTTTCATCATCAGAATTTTCAGACTCTTCGATTATTTCAGGATAATTTTGTGAAAGTGCATCTTCTTTCTGAGATTTTATTTTTAGATTACTAAAAGCAGAAGGATTTCCCAACTGTTCTTTCATTTTTCTTTCTTTATGAATACTTGACCAGTAATATCCTTCGTCTAAAGTTCCTTTTGTTATAAGAACTTTCATTTTACCTGTGCTTTTCCTACCAGTACGACCTCTTCGTTGAATCATTCTTATTTCTGAAGGTACAGGTTCGTAAAGTACAACTAGATCCACTGCAGGTATGTCTATACCCTCTTCAGCAACACTTGTTGATAATAAAACATCATGAGTACCCATTCTAAAAGATTTAATTACTTCTTTTTGTTCTTTTTGGCTTAATCCTTTTTCTCCATTTCTTTTTGCTTGACCAAAGAATTTTACAGCATTTATATTCTCTTTTTCACAAAGTTGAAATATTTGTTCAAGAGTGTCTCTAAACTGGGTAAAGACAATTATACTTGATTTACCATGTTTTAACTCTTTTTTAATAATTTTAATTAATTTATTTATTTTGGGGTGTTCTATTCCCATTTCATATGCTTTTTTTGTCAGTATCATGGCCGGTGCAAAATCAGCATCTACTAAAAGGCCTTTAGAGGCTTTAGTATTCTTTTTTTTGAGTCTTAATAAATATTGTTGTAGATTACTTATCCCTTGTGTTTCTAACAGTTCAATGGAGTGTTGAATATTAATTGAAGCAGCAATTAATGAAATAGCCCTGAAACAATCTTTAGGAGGGGAAGTACTTCTGGCAATACGATTTTGAACTCGACCTCGGGCCATCAATAGATCTTTTTTACCAACAGAAATAGTTGGAAGTATATCCATATTCTTCAGTAACTTTAAACGGTGTTTAAGAGCCTTATTTAAGTGTTTTTTTATTTTTTTTTGTTCTTCTCCCATTTCCACTTTTACCCATTCTACATCAATTGGATTGAAATAGGGAGAAACATCGGGATCTTCCTCATTTTTAATAATAATTTCTTCTATAAACAGATTTTCACATACAAATTTTATTTTTTCGTTATCTGATCCTGGCGATGCTGTTAAACCTAAAATAAGAGGATTTATAGCTTCTTGAAGATAACGAGATGCTAAATAAACATATGAGTATGAACCGATGCCCCTATGGCATTCATCAAAAACTATTAAAGAAACATCTTTTAGTGAATATCGTTTATTAATTAGATCAGATTCAACTGTTTGAGGGGTGGCACATATTATATTAGAGTCATTCCATCTTTTTTTTCTTTCTTCTGGTTTTATTGCTCCTGTAATAGATGTTGAACTAACCATTAAAAAATCACGAAAACTTTCCTCATGCTGAACAACGAGAGGCTTACTTGGAGCCACAACTAAAACTTTAGAGCCTTTAATTTTTTCCAGACGATCTGCAGATATAAGTGCAGCCACAACAGTTTTTCCTAGAGCGGTAGGGGCTACTATCATAGTATTGCCTTTTTTTAAAACATCTGCAGCTAGTAACTGTTGATATAGACGAGCTTCCACCTTTTTAGGATGAACTAGGGGGTGACTGATATACTTTACCATAATTTTAGTATATTAAAAATAAACTATATATAATGTGTTTTAAAAACGAAAATAAGTCTAATTAAATTTAGTTGAAAAAATTTTTATTATAATTAATTTTCATACATTATAAAAATCATCAATTTTAATTTTTTGTAATTTATTTTTTTAAAAATTAAAAAATAGAATTAATAGATATCATAACAATTTTTATAATACCTATTTTTTTGCAATTAAATTCTTGAAGTCATCAAAAACAACTTCTAGACCACACATATTAGGAACATAATTAGCAGCTTTTGCAGAATCCACTCCAATAACTTCGAATCCAAGTTCTTCTATCGGAGAAACCACCATACAGGTATCACATACCAGCTTACCCCCGGATTTTTCAATCATTCTAGAGTAACCCATACGATCAGAAGCAGCTTTCATATTAATAGAAGTGCATAACCATAATTCATTTTTTAATTTTTTACCTTGAAGAGTTTCAGCTATCTCTCTTATTTCATCTAATGATGCATGAGGACATCCTAAACATATAAGATCTGGTGTTTCACTACTTGTAGAAAGATTTTCTCTAGTATCTTTAATTTCTTCATTTCCTACTGTTATTTTATCAGAAACTTCTTGAGATAAAGCATTTTGATTTTCTGGAGTTATTCCTTCTATATGATATAGGGCTACTGCACCAGAAGAAGCCAAGGCTGCACCTAATCCTTTCAGATCATCTGCAACTGGCCTATTAATCATTTTGAAATAAGGAATCCCATCTCCCACTTCTTTACCAACTAAATAACCTAAAGCACCATAATCTGCACCTTTTAGAGAACAATCTACTTCTATTGCGATAGTTGCTTTTCTATTTTCTTCCAGATGATAACCGTAAGCTGGAGTTTTTCCACATATGGCTGCTGCTAAGGCACCGGGCCCTCCTTCTCGATTAGTTTTAGCTCCTAAAACAGAGTTTCCATAAGTAACAGCGGATGATTCTGACCATGCAATATGAGAACCTTTTAGTGGAACATTTCCAATTAGATATGGTGTGCATGTGCAAGTAGTCATTACATCCATCTTTCCATATGCATTAACAATACGTTTTTGTCTTTTGGCAAATTCTGAAGAAAATCCCAGTTCTTTCCA
>JAUXXK010000328.1 GCA_030681145.1 Methanobacteriaceae archaeon
TCGTTACCGGCCGTGATTGAAGAATATAAATATCAGGGGTTTCTTTTTCACCAGTATTAACACCATTTTTACATTCTATGGCCCATTCAATATCTTGAGCTACACCAAAAAAGTTTTCTAGTTCTATTGCAATCTTTAGTAATTCTTTAAGGATTTTTTCATTGAGGCTTGATTTTTTTCTATTTTCTTCATTTATAGTAATTAAAGTATTTTTACCGTTTTTAAGGAAATATCCTTTATTTTTTGTTTTAATATTTTTTTGGATTATATTTCCGTCTCTTTCTAAAACAAAAGTATCTGGTGTGACTATTCCTGATGCAATAGCTTCACCAAGGCCCCAAGAGGACTCGATAACAATATCATTACTTCCATTAACTGGGTTAGCTGTGAAGGTAACGCCACTTATATTAGCATTGACCATTTTTTGTACTACTACGGCTATTCCGGCAACTACTTTTTCTGTGTCTAAGTGTCCTATTGAAGAATCATGTCGATATTTTACGGCATGGTCATTCCAGTAAGATGCCCAGCAAGCAATTATTTTTTCTAAAATATTTTCCTTTTTTATATTTAAAAAACTATCTTGCTGACCTGCAAAACTTGCATCTGGAAGATCTTCAGCTACTGCCGATGATCTTACAGCATAATATCCGTCAGGAAGATTTTTTATCTGATTATTAATTTCTAAACACAGTTTTTGAGGTAAATCTTCTGATTTTATTATGTTTCGAATGGAGGAGCACCCATAAGAAATAGAATCTTCGTTATTAAAATCAATTGAATCAATGATTTTAGAAATTTTATCTTCTAATTCTTTTTTAATAAAAAAATTATAGGCCTCTACTGAAACAACAAATGCTGGAGGAATATTAAAACCTTCAGATGACATTTTAGCCAAGTTAACGGCTTTGCCTCCAATTTTTTCAATGGATAGGTCTTTATCCTTAAGATCTATCACATAATCACAATTATCTGCCATTTTATCAATTACCATAAAATAATCATTATAATATCGGTATTTATATTAAAATACGTAGAATTCTGTATTTATTTTTAAATAAGTATAATATAAAACAGTATGATTTTTTCTAATGCAAACTCAGATTAATCATTATTAATTATTTCTAATTAAATATTAAATGGAAAATTTAAATCAATTAAAAATTCAGAATTAGCAGTCTTAATATATTCAAAGATATTAAAGAAATAATTAGCCAATATATTAATAAAAACCCTATTAATAATTTAAATAAGAAAAAAAGGAAAAAATATTAAATTATCCTTGTTCTGGTTTTAGTGTATTTAATATTATTAACCCTGAGTGATTCTTTGACTCTTCTGGTGTAGTCAACCACAGCCAAAATATAGTATCTGCCCCTAGGTATCTTATAAGATACTCGGAAATAATTCCTTCTCAAATTACTACTACTTGCTTTTAGGCTGGACAAATATCTTCTTCCCAGATAATACTTCTTAGAAGAATTTTTATACCTCTTCAAGTAAAAAGCCACATAGAATGAACCACTAGACCAGTTACCAATGTTCTTCACCCTATTAGTCACCCTTATATACCTTCCCCTTCTGGCAGTGGTAGGTGCATATACTGACTGCATCAATAAATCTGGCATACGAACAGTGACGTACTTAATACGAGTTTTTTTACTAGTTCCACCCGGCCCTTTCACAGTCAATATAACGGTGTAAACACCAGCCTTGGTGTATGTGTAGGTGGGATTTTGGACTCTGCTGTCAATCTTACCATCACCATTAAAGTCCCATTCATAACGGTTAATAGTACCAACGGATGTGCTGGTAAACTTAACATTTAACGGACCCTTACCTGAAGTTGGAGAGGCTGTAAAAGATGCTATAGGTGAAGGTTTAATAATAACATCAACATTTCTAGTTTCAAAATCTGTGGCAGCATTCACATGGGCCACACCAGGAGTTTCATTGGCCGTTAAAGTAGCAGTAGCAATACCACCATTAGTTTTTTTTTCTATGGTATTGCTTCCTATATTTCCATTATCAGTATTGAATGTCACTATAGTACCATCCGGTATGTGACCAACTTCAGGATTAAATGGAGTGAGAATAGTTCCATCAAAGTAATTGTTGAAGCTTGCCTTTATCAAGCTGGTATCTCCATTGTAAATCGTTGCAGGTTGGGCTTCTATGGTCATAAACAACCATGGAGTATAATCTAGTGATCCTACCACCAAATTAGTAAATATTGGATTGTTAGAACTCCACCAGTTATACTTAACATCAGGAGTAATGGATGCTGCATTGTGAATTTCATGGGGTTAATTTCCAGCTATACGATTATAATTTGCAGTAAACATGCCATAGGTATATATACCTCCACCTTGAGCAGTAGCGGGATTTCCAGTAGCTTGAACATTGTTATTTTCAATGGTGCTTCTTTTTATGATTAAATTATCACCAAAGTTCATGATACCTCCCCCGTAAGCACCAGCTATACCACCCGTGGAAACTGATTCAGCCATGTTATTGGAAATTAAAGTGTCATATATTTCCAATATATTGGAATTAAAAATTCCTCCACCATTAACAGCTGCAGTACCGGTATTAGCCTCTGATTTGGCGTTATTATTATTAATAACACTATTTCTTATGGTTAAATTATCATGGTTCGAGATTCCACCACCATATGTATAAACATTAGACCCCGTAGCAATGACCCTATTATTCTGAATAGTAGTATAATTTATTTCTAAATTACCCCAATTGCAGATGCCTCCACCCCAAGAGTGTGCATCAGCAATTGCAGATGCCGATGCGGTATTGTTCTCTATGGTACATCCTGTGATATTCATAATACCTATGTCATAATTGTAAATTCCTCCACCATCACTATATGCAGAAATGCCTGTAGAAAATGCAGAATTGTTCTTTATAGTGGTGTTGAAAATAATCAGATTTCCTGAGTTAGCTATACCTCCACCATTAACGGATCTGCCGTTTTGTATGGTGAAATTGGTTATAGTTACCGTGCCACCGGATACAGTAACTGGTCTTACAGCATCCGAACCATCAATTTTGGTTCCATTCTGGCTTTGGCCTACCAAGTTCAAGTTATTATATATGATAATGCCTTCGTAGTAGGTCCCATCTCCAACGTATACTGTTTTTCCAATGTCTACATTAATTATTCCGTCATTTATGGTTGTATATGTTGCAGGTGCACTTTTATTAATAGTAGTACCGTCAGGAAAAGTAATCATTTCATCCGGATTAGTGCCCCATCCACCGTAGACATAGGTATCCCCTACTCCTAAAGTGAAATCTGCCGTGGCTGTTTTTCGATTTTCGGAGTCCGTTTTTACAGTAACTTGTTGGTTAGCGATTTTGTGTCCTGATGCTGTAGCCGTTACATGGTAACTTTCCAAGTTATGGTTAAAGTTCAAAGAATAATATCCCTCACCATTGGAAGTGGTACTAGCAATATTTTCCCCATCACCTGATGCAGTAACTGTAACACCAGAAAATGGCGTTCCATCAGAACACCTCTTAACCAAACCAGAAATAGTAACATCACTAGATTCTTTTGTATCAACTGGTTCTAAATCTGATATATCACTACTTGTATCAGTTGAATTTTCAGCTGCAACCGCACCAATTATAGTCAAAAACAAAACAAAATATAATCCCATACAAATGGCCCTTTTTTTAATCTTAAAAACCCCTTTTTTTTAAATTATTAGAAAAAAGTGGAAAATATGATTATTAAAAAATTTCCAGATTGATACAATTATTCAATGCTGGGCTAATGCCATCACTGCAATCCATGTATTGGAAACAAACAAAATCCAAACACTATAATAAATATTATATAATATTATTTCTTTATCATTCTATTTATTTTTTTGGGAGCTATTTTTTATAAAATTTGAATTCCCCAATAAGAATATAAACCAATATATCTCACAGCTTGGAAATAGGTTAATTGTTTCCCAGCTATTACTGTTAAAAATAAATTGGAAATCAGATATTCTTTTAAACTCACTGATATCCGTTTAACTTATTTAAGTAAGGATTTTATCTAAAATTAGGATTAATATCATGTTCAGAGATAGAATATTCTTTTTTTTAAGAGGATTAGCTTGTGAGTGATTATTAATCAATAAGACGCATCCAGGAGTGTTAATGTTATTAAAATGAATATATATGGAAAAATATTTATTTATAAAATATTTTAATATTCAGCACTCTTTTCTATGTTTTCCCAGTTATCCTCAAACCACTGATAAGTCCTTTTAAGACCATCTTTAAAGGTAACTGTTGGTTGATAGCCTAATATTTTTTGGGCCTTTTCTATAGATGATAGTAATTGAGTTTTAGCATCCCAGTTTCGTCTGGCCATGTAGGCTACTCCTTCTTCATTGCCTGTTAATTCATTTACCCATGTGGCCATATCAATTACCCGATTATCTTTTCCAGATCCCAGATTTATGGCCTCTCCTATGGCTTCTTCTTTTATTCCCATAGCCAGTAAACCGTCCACAATGTCTTCTACAAATGTCCAGTCCCTGGTTTCTGATCCATCTCCAGTTATGGGTAAGGCCTGGCCAGTCATGGACCAGTAAAAGAAGTTAGGGATTACATTACGGTATTTACCTGGTACTTCCCCTGGACCAAATACATTGAAGAATCTGGCATTAACAATAGGCATGTCATAAAGGTTATGGAAGTAATTGGTATAGAGTTCCCCTAATAATTTAGTCACCTGATAAGGAGTGTGCAGGGAGATAGAAATATCATGTTCTTTAAATGGCATCTCAGAGTCAAGACCATATACTCCGCAACCCGAAGATGAATATACAAAGCGGTCTACACCTACCAGTTGGGCGTATTGTAAAACTTTTAAAATTCCTTGGCCATTGACCAGTAAATCCTTTTCAGGATTATCCACACTATTCTGGTTAGCAAAGTGGGCTGCTAAATGAAACACATAATCTGGGTCTTCTTTAAAGGCCCTTTTTAGTGAAGCATCATCCAAAATATCTCCTTTAATAAACTCCACATTGTCCAGTTGGGGAATATTCCATTCATAAGCTGAGGAAAGGTTATCGAGTATAATTACCCGGGCCCCGATTTCTCCCAATTTTCGGCTGAGGTTACTTCCCACACAACCGGCCCCTCCAGTCACCAGTACTGTCTTATCTTGATATTGTTCGAATTGATCCATTTTAAAAAAACCTCTAATTAATTATTGTTAAAATAAATTTATAATTCCAGTTATTATTATAAAAGATTCTATTTTGATTATGAGTATTATATTTTATTCCTATTTAAAAATAGTATAATGATGTTTGAAGAATGAAATAAAAATAAAAATATTAAAAAAAGTAGGTGTGGAAGGTAAGTTTTTTTACCTTCGTGTTTTGAATTTGTAGGTGTATGTTCTGGCCAGGTTGTTTCCAGCATAGTCTTTCACTGCTTTATACGGTACATATACCCTGAACCATCTAAGAGCTGGCCTTTTATATCTAGTTTTAATGTAGAGTATGTTTCCTTTAATCCACTTACGTATGGATACTTTTTTACCAGTTTTTAAGTTTTTGACATAGATTTTAGACCAATATAGACTGGTTTTAATCTTTTCACTGAATTTAAGGTATAAAGTAGCAGTTCTTGATTGTCCTGTTCTTAGATTTTTAGGATAAGTATAAGTCACTTTAGGCGCTATTTTATCAATTGTATATTTGTAGGTGTAAATTGGTGAAGGGTTACCTGCTTTATCCAGTGCGAAGAATTTCAGAGTAGTGGTGGCCGTTATAAGAATAGCACCGACATATTTGGCACTATATATACTTGGATTAGCTCCATTTTTAGTATAATAAATTGTCCCTCCCTCACTCATTTTTAATGAAACCAGCTTATTCACATTATATAATCCAGTTTTGAGATTGGCCCATGCAGTAGGTGCTATTGTATCCACGGTAACTAATAAGTGGAGTGTTTCACTATCAACTGTACCTGAAACATCTGCTATACCGTTAATAATTCCTCCATTTAAAGTAGCCTGGGCAACACCATTGATGAAATTAGATGAAGCAATGATATTACCAAGAGTAGTTGAAAACGTGGCCAGTGTTCCATCAGGGATGTGGCCATCGTTAGGGTCATGATAATAAAGGTTTGGGTTGTTGGGATCAGTTAAAATTCCACTATCGTATAATAAATTCAAATTAATAGTAGAAAGACTATTTTTAGGTATTATTGTAGGGTTAGCTGTACCTGTTAGTACCAACCATGGTGTTACTACTGTATCTACTACTTTAGATATAGGATTATTATTGGATCCCCACCAGTTATATCGGGCATCAACCGTACCCCCAATATTTTCTATGACTGTAATGGAATTATCCACAATACGATTGAAATTCGCAGTCACAGTACCATAATTAAAGATAGCGCCACCACCATAGTAAGTTGCAGTGTTATCCGTGAAACTAGAACCAGAAACAGACAAACTATCATAATTTAAAATAGCACCACCACAATCTGCAATGTTACCCACGAAACTACCATCAACCACAGACAAAATACCATAATTGTAGATAGCACCACCTGCATTGTTACCAATATTATTGTAGAAGTATGTACCTAAAACAGTTGCAGCACTACCATAATTTAAGATAGCACCACCAACACTAGATGCAGTATTACCTACAAAACTACCATCAACCACAGACAAAATATCATAGTTACAGATAGCACCACCATTAGTTGCAGTGTTACCCACAAAACTACCATCAACCACAGACAAACCACCGTAATTACTGATAGCACCACCATTAGTTGCAGTGTTACCCACGAAACTACCATCAACCACAGACAAACTACCATAATTTAAGATAGCACCACCTGCATTGTTACCAATATTATTGTAGAAGTATGTACCTAAAACAGTTGCAGCACTACCATAATTTAAGATAGCACCACCATAAGTTGCAGTGTTACCCACGAAACTACCATCAACCACAGACAAAATACCATAATTTAAGATAGCACCACCATTAGTTGCAGTGTTACCCACGAAACTAACATCAGTCACCAAAACAGTACCACCATAATTGTAGATAGCACCGCCATGACTTGATGACCCATTTTTTAATGTTAGGTTATTTATGTTCACGGTGGGGGTTCCACTTATGTTGATTATTCTTCTAATTTGCTCTCCATCTATAATAGTCTGATCTTGGCCAGAACCATTAAGTGTCAGGCTTTTACTGATTTCAAGAGATTCTTTATAAGTACCCGGAGCTATTTGTATGGTTCCGCCACTATTTATCTTATTTATGGCAGTTTGAATAGTTTTAAGCGGGCCTGTATTTCCACTGATAAAAACTGGGCTGGTTCCACTCCATAAATCATCACCAGTACCTACATTTACATATAAATATTCTATTCCCACACAATTGATTTGTTCTTCATGGTCCATTTTGGCGGATACTGTTGCGGTTCCGGTTCCTTCATCTGCAGTTAATGTGGCAGTAGCTATACCATTGTTGGTTTCTATGTCGATGGTTTTACTACCCACATTTCCTAGGTTGGTGGTGAATCTCACTAATAGCCCATCAGGTATGTGGCCCATTGAAACTGGGTCAAACTGGCCTAAAGTTGTTCCATCGTATTCATTATTAAAATTAGCGGTTAGTTGACTGGTTCCACCAGCTAGAATAATACTGGGATCTACATTGAAGGTCATATATATCCATCGAGAATTTTTAACATTCTCTATATCTGGTGCAGTATTAGATCCCCACCAGTTATATGCAGCATCCATAACATTTGTGGTCTCAATAGCAACATCATTCCTATAAATTCTATTAAAATTCAATATAGTATTCTCAGAATAACTAAATATTCCTATACCATTCCCTTTTATACTATTACCCGTTATGACAGTTTCAGAGTTCTTCAATGCAGTGATTCCCTTACCATTATCTATTATACTATTATTTTCTATGGTTACACCGGTTCCTTCATTAACAATCCCCGCGTTATTAGATCCGCTGATAGTAAACCCGGAGATAACTGCCTTGGTTACCGCAGAATTAATGACAATGATATTGTCTTCAGGATTAACTGGATTTAGCTCAGTTACACTATGGCCACCACCTCTTAGTTCCACATTACGATTAATAGTTAAAGATTCCATGTATTTTCCCTCAGATACATGAATTAAACCATCATCGGCGACAGAATCCAATGCAGTTTGAATATTCTTCTTAGGCCCTATATGATCATCCACTGGAACAGGGCTGGTTCCATCATAGTTATCATCACCTGATGTTCCATTAACATAAAGAGTATTAGATGCAGCATTCACATCATCCACAGTACTTATAGAAATACTAAAAGCTAAAATTAAAAATAAAATTAAAAAAACTGGTTTATAATTTTTTACCTTCAAAAACAATTCCCCCCAACCAAGAACAATGATTAACCCATCATTGATTGATTATGTCAAAAAAAACTAGCTATATGTGGTTTTTTAATGTTTTTGATTAGTGGTCGGCCCAATAAATAAAAAAATAATTGAGTATTGATGTTTTAGAAAACATTTTCTTGACACCATCAATATAGTTATTATTATATATTTTAATACAATAAATTTTTTTCTATTTTTATACTGTTAATACAAAAAATAATATTCTAAATTAAAAGTGGATTATTAATAAAAAAAATATTAAACTTGAGTCTAGTATTTAAAAGAAAAAATAAATTATTCTAAAAATAAATCACCTGTACTGGCTTAGCATCCGGCCCATAGAATCCAGTATAATACCCGTAAACATCATGAAGGTTCCCAGTAAGGTTAGCATTACCGCTATGATGGTGGGACCCATATTGATACTGATTCCCAGAACGTATTCTCTAATAAAGAATATGGTTAATGCAGCCCCAATAAGTACAATGATAAGGCCTGGTACGGTGAAGTAATATAATGGTTTTTTTAGTTCAATATCTCTGATGATTTTAATTAGAACTTTAACCCCATGACTTACCGGGTTTTTAGTGGATCCATCCACATCATATCTTACCCCAATTTCTACTTCTACTATCTCCAATCCGGCCTGGGCAGCGTCCACTAACATTTCACTTTCCACTCCGAAACCTGATTCTTTGAATCGGAAGTAAGGTAATGTTTTAGCAGAAAATGCACGAAATCCACTCTGAGTATCGGTGATATCCAGTCCACTGGAGATATTAGTGGCCTTATCAAGGATTTTTTGACCTACCCTACGATAAGATGGAGTATTTTCATCGGCCCCAGCGATATATCTGCTCCCATTAACGATATCGGCTTTTCCATCAATTATAGGGGCCACAAGAAGAGGTATCTCATCAGGGTTGTGCTGGGCATCTGAATCAATAGTTATAATAACATCAGCATCTTTTGCAAGATCAAAACCAGTTTTTAGTGCGGCTCCTTTTCCCATGTTTCTGTGGTGTTTTATTACTTCTGCTCCGGCCAGTTCAGCCACTTGGGATGTGTTATCCGAGCTTCCATCATCAATTACTATGACTTTATCCACATACTGTTTTGTTCTGAGGATAATACTACCTACCGCAACTTCCTCATTAAAGGCGGGCAACAATGCTACTATTTTACTCATAAATTATTCCTTCTTATTTAATTACTCAATTAGAATTATTCCTTTGGATAATTCCATCTTATTTGATTATCCCTTTCTTTAATTACTCAGTTAAGAATTATTCCTTTTATTTATTCATCAATCCGGTAGTACCACTTCATCCATTCCACAGTTTTTTTAATTCCTTCCTGTGGTGAGACTTTTGGATTGTGTTTTAAGTCTTTTATGGCCTTGGAAAAGTCCATGGTTTTGACCTTGGTGGTGAAGGCCTCTTCTTCATGATAAGTTACAATGGAATCATCAATACCGACCGCATCCAGAACCATATCAGAATATTCCTTGATTTCGTGTTCCCATTCTTGTTTACTGCCCACATTATATGCTTCACCAGGGATGAAATTATCCACAATATTAGCAAAAGTCCGGGCGGTGTCCTCCACATAGTCAATTATCCTTTTGTGGCCCATGTAAACATCATATGGTTTGTTATGCAAGGCATGGTAAATAAAAATAGGTATGAATCCTTTATACTTGGAGTATGCTTCATGAGGCCCGTAACAGTTCACTGGCCTTACTCTAACTGTTTCTGTGCCGTGCATGGTGGCGGAATTCATACACATTAACTCTCCGGCCCATTTGGTGATGGCGTAATCATTCATCTGGTAGGTATCAGAGATTGGTTTGTTAATCATGACATCTTCACTCATTACCCCATTGTAGTCCCCGTATACTTCTGCAGAGGAGAATGATATCATTCGGAAACCTAGTTTTTCTTGGAGCCTAATCATGTGCTTGGTACCCTTGACATTGGTATCCCAAAGATTTTCATAGTAATCTTCACCATTCCATCGGCCGTATTCAGCAGCTAAGTGGTAAACATAGTCAAATTTATCATTATTATCAAATACCCGTTCTATCTGGCGATAGTTTTTAACATCAGCCCGCACATAATCGTCAATTTCGTGGTGTAAAAGATCAAGAGCCATTACTTCGTGGCCTCTGCTTCTAAGGTCATTTACCAGGTTAGTGCCTATGAAACCTGATCCGCCGGTTACTAAAATTCTCTGAGTTTCCATTATATTAATCTCCTTAAAAAAGTGTTAAATGTATTAAATTTATTCTTTTAAAATATTTTATAATAGTACTAGAATTTAATAATAAATACTTGAATTATGATTATCTATGAATTTAATTAAATACTAGAAAAATTTCTATTTATTTATTATCCAGTTAAATGGTATATAAACTTCTATTTTTAGGTGAGTATTGGAGAGATAAATTCTAAATATATATTAATTTTAATTTTTTTCTATAAAATGGTTTTTAATCTAAATAAGCTTTAATTGTATAATAATAATTAAAATTAGAAAATACGTGATAGCATTTACGTTAAAATTAGAAAACAACTGATATCTTTACGTTAAAAAAAATAAAAAAAAGGTAGATTATTTATTTCTACGAGGTATCCACATTCCAATTAGTGTAACTAGTAATGCCAGTACTAGTAGTCCTATAGGTGCGCCAGTTTCCTGCATGGTAACAGTTTGACCATACACAGGTGTTGGGTCTGGTTTAGGTGTTGGTTTTTCAGCAGCATAAACTGTTATACTTTCAGTACTCTGGTTAATAGTTGGATCATAGGTAGTGGTTGAAAGCTGTGGATTAATCAGGTAGGTTCCGCTTTTAAGTATTTTAAGTGAAAGCCACATGTATGGATCACCCACAGGCACATCACCTATATTCCATGTTAGTATTCGAGTTTTTGGGTCATAAGTGTAGGTTCCTACATCTATAGTGGCACCGGCAAATTCTAGTCCATCAGGGATGGTGTAAGTCATCACCACATTACTTGCAGGGTCCGGTCCACGGTTACCTACTTTTAAGGTGTAAATCACCGTATCCCCAACCACAGGGTTTTCTTTACTAGGTGTTATGGTCAAGTATAGGCTGGATTTTGGATTAATGCTTACACTTGTTTCTACTATCTGTCCATCGGTAATGGCGTTGACATGAGCCAAACCAGCAGTTTCATTTGCAGTTAAAGTAGCAGTAGCAACACCATTAACGGTTACCTTGTTAATTGTTTTTGATCCTATACTTCCTTTATCCG